>JAEWME010000403.1 GCA_023393265.1 Bacteroidota bacterium
CTCTAATGCTTGGTCTAATTTTGCAATTTTCAATGGGTATTTCCTAAGCATAGTAAACCTTGTCATCTTAGGGTATATTTCGTTCATAACATTTCAAACGACTCAAGCATACAACAATTTGCTAATAAAACCTTTAGTTTACATTAATCTGGACGGGCCTGAGGAGATTAAATCCTCTGTTAAAGATTGCTGGTATGTCAATAATGGAGCAAAGTACCCAGCATTGAATTTGATTGTCCGCTATACTTTTTTGGATCAAAATATTAAAAAGTGTACAAAATGGGTATTATGCACTTCTCTAGCCGAAAGCCAAAGACTGGAATTGTTCTGGATACATTGGGCTGACAAAATCGAAATATGCTATACAGATTTAACTGAGGCAAAATGTTATTTATATGAATTTGCCAATTATCAAGGAAAAACTATTGAGATAACAAAAGAACAATATTTTGACTATCAAAAAGAAGCACTTGACAATAAAAAAAACAACATCACTCATATTAGAGACTTGCTAGAAAGCTATTTGAATGAACAAAAAAGGATCGGAATTAATGGGATAGCAAAGGACAAGGGAAAATTCTATAACGAGAACTTTATTAGCAAAAACTTAATGGGTTAATCCAAATTTTATACAATTTCAATTATATGAAAACAGAATTAACCTCCCTGCCCAACATTGGCAAAGTAGTTGCCGAAAAGCTGAAAGAAGTTGGAATCTCAACGCCTGAGGAACTACGCGCAGTTGGCGCAGAGCAGGCATTTATACGCCTTCAGACCATTGACGAAGGTGCCTGTTTGTGTATGTTGCAAGGTTTGGAGGGCGCTGTGCAAGGCATCCGCTGGCACAATCTGCCTAAAGAACGGAAAGAAGAATTGAAGCAGTTTTTCAGAATACGAAAAGTTTAAAAGTGCCTGAGTTCCTTAGTACCTAAGCAAAAACTCAGGTACTAAGGAACTCAGGCACTCAGGCACTTCCTACGTTGGCGGATGAAGCCGTTTGTTAAACCATTTACGCACGTCGCTCATTACTTTGGCCTGATACGGCGGAACCTGTCTTTTGCAGGTCGAGCGCTCAGCACTACCTTCGGGCGCTCCCCAGCGAATTTCGGGACCATCGTTTGGATTATAGGCTATCTCAAATGCATCGCGCCGTTTCACGATTTCGGATAAAGTCAACTTTTGCTCACTTCCGTTGCTTCGGATGTAGGTGATCGACAGCTCTTCCAGCTTCAATTTCAGGATTTCGTCGAGCTCGCTTTTTACCGCCTCTGCCGATTTTAGCTTTGGCATTTTATAGTTCTCAGGCGAGCGCAATACTTTCGCCGGAAAATCAATCACTGCGTCGATGGCAATCAGCAAGCGCAAATCGCGGTTGGGTGTCGAATAGTCTTCCCACACGCCGCCGGTCTGGAAAACGCCTGCAGCACGGGTTGGCATTGGGATAATTGTTCCCGGATGCGCCCGCATGTACTTTTCGCCAGTTTCCACCGAGTTTACGCGAACCATCAACTGTTCGTGCAAAGCTTTAATCAAATCGAGCATAGCAGTCTCAGGATCAAGCGGCTTCGGATTGATGACGCGCTCCATGGCCTGGTAAAAATTCTCGCTTTTCATGCCCTTTTGCTGAAGTGAGAACGGAATATGGCCAGAGCCTTCGGTTAACTCACTCGACTTTAAAAGGCGGTAAGCTCCGTTGTGAACTTCGATTGGCCGGAAAGCCTTGAATCCCGGCTCACCAATCACTTCGGAAGTGGCAAATAGGAAATTCCCTTTCCAGAATCGTTTGATAGCAATGGTTTTGTCGGGTTGCGCATCGACCGAGAGCAAAACGCCCGGCTGATTTCCAGACTGAGGCAACTGGTTCACCACAATCAGCGTGTGCCCGTACGGATCGGCAAAAACAACGCCGGGACGCAGACTTCCACGAGTAAGCTCCACCGGATAATAATCGGCATTTTCGTTGCTCATTGCAGCCCGCGCTGTACCTGAATGAACCCCGTTGGCAATCATACGCAGGTAGGCATTAAACTTCTGTGTTGGATTCGATTTGGAGATAGTTATTTCATTGGTGAACCAGCGTCCGGCACCCGGAGCACGTCCAAGCGCACCGCGATCACTTTCATGAAAACCAAACGGAAGTCCCAGTTTCCAGGCAAAATAAGCACGTAAAAAATACGGGTTATCGGCGCAATCGGGCAACATCACCACTTTGTTTTTTCCTGAAGGATTGTCCTCGTCGAGCGAAAGGTGGTTGTACAAAAAGTTCCAGTCTTTCATCTCGGTCACTTCATTCAGCGATTTCCACGATGTACTTTCGGTTGCATTGCAGAACAGCGCATTTACCCAGGCCGAATACAACGATTCGGTTTTGGAATCCCAACTGCGGGTAGCTTTCCAAACCGACGAAGTAGCCGCCTGCAAAGGTTTATCAGTCACTGTAAAACTCAACTTTTCAGAGCCAATTTCAGCCTGATATTCGCCAGCCGAACCTGCTGTAAATTCTTCAATTTTCCAGAACGGCAAACCTACGCCGCTCCGGCTTTTTGAGGCTTTTATCTCTCCTGAAGGACTAGTCACCCGAACATCAGCCTTCACCACATTTTTTCCGCCTACCACCATCACCCGAAATGTTTCGCCCGGACGAGGATTTTCAGGAGAAACCAAAATGGCGTCAACCAATTTGATTTTTGAAAAATCTTCGGCTTCTTCCACCGCTTCAATCTGCTTTTCGGTAGCGGTATTGCTACTCGTCGATCCTCCGTCGCAGGAGGTTGACCCGAAAATAGCGACTGCAAAAAAAACAGCCAGCCAAAATGAATATGAAAATTTATTCCTCATTTTCTGAATATTTTCAGCGCCAAAGATAGGTTGGAAACGCTGTAGTTGTTAATATTGTTGTAGTTGTTGAAGCAAAATTAAATTACCATTCGCTGAAGCGAAACGGCAAAGGATAAATTTCCCGGCTTCGATTGCTGCGCAAATATTCTTTGCCGTCTGCTTTAGCTGACGGGCAATTCACAAACTATGAAACCACGATTAAACATTGTAACACTCGGTGTCGCCGATTTAAAGAAATCGCAGCAGTTTTATGCCGATTCTTTTGGCTGGACACCGGCAAATGGAAGCGACGAAAACATTGTATTCTTTAATCACAGTGGTATTGTTCTGGCCTTGTACCCTTTGAAAGCACTCGCCGAAGATGCCGGAATTTCGGCTGAACGTAGCGGCTTTTCAGGAGTAACGCTGGCGATTAACACTGAATCGAAAGAGAAACTCGACGAATTGTATAAAAAAGCGTTGGCCGCCGGAGCTAAAACGTTGATTTCTCCGCGTGATACTTTCTGGGGCGGCTACGATTGCTATTTTGCAGATCACGATGGCCATCCATGGGAAATTGCCTGGGCACCTTTCTGGGAATTCGACGAACAGGGAAGTTTGAAGATGTAGGGGAAACCTTGTTGTAATTGTTCTCGTTGTTGTATTTGTTGTCATAGTTGGAAACCCAACAACGACAACAAATAAGACCATTATTGGCGGGAATTTATATTGATTTAAAAATTCCGATTATTCAATTTCTTACATTTGCAAAAAGAACGAAACCAAATGACAGTAAAGGATTTAAAACAAAAATTAATACACCGGATTGGTCTTTCGGAAAACCGTGAATTGCTGGAAGAAATGTACCGATTAATCGCTAATGAAGAATCCAATGGAAGTCTTTATGAACTCTCAGAAGAACAAATCGGGGCCGTTGAAGAAGCACAACTTCAGTACAGAGAAGGTAAGTTTTTAACTAGCAACCAGGCCGACAAAGAGGTTGACGAATGGCTAGAAGAATAATTTGGACCGAAAGAGCTCAGAAAGAAAGAATTGAAATTCTGGCTTTCTGGAAAAAACATAACCAGTCGGGCACTTATTCTCAAAAATTAAACGAACTCATAAAAAAGTCACTAAAAATAATTTCCAAATATCCAATGATTGGGAAACCGACCCAAATAAAAAGTGTAAGGGTCAAAGTGCTGAGCAATTACCTGATAATTTATGAAACCACCCCATCAGAAATTATAGTTCTTTCAGTTTGGGACTCAAGGCAAAAACCTATCCCGAAACAAAATACCAATTAAAAAGGCAACAACGACAACTTTTTACAACCACGACAACCCTTCGTTTTCTCTCCTTTCTGTTAAATCCACATTACCTTTTTGCGCAAAGTATTTTTACACAAAAAATTAAGCTACATTTGCGGCCTCATTTTAGGGGTCGGTTAATTTCCTTTGAGCCTGGTTTCGGGCAGGAGCACCTAACTGTCTCCTTCCATTGGGCCCGAATCAGCACGTTGCTGGTTCCTTAATTAAAGGACATTTTATGACATTCAATGAAACCGGCCTGAAACCGGAAATTTTAAAAGCGATCGCCGAAATGGGATTTGAAAATCCTACGCCGATCCAGGAACAAACTATTCCACAACTGATTTCATCCAAGCAGGATCTAGTGGCATTGGCTCAGACCGGAACTGGCAAGACCGCAGCCTTCGGGTTACCTGTTTTGCACAACACGTCGATGCAGATTAAAGAAATTCAGTCGCTTGTTTTGTGCCCTACCCGCGAGTTGTGTCTTCAGATTACAAGAGACCTCGAAAAATACTCGAAATATCTGCCCGGTTTTAAAACCATCGCAGTTTATGGTGGCGCCGACATAACCAAGCAAATCCGCGAATTGAAAAGCGGTGGCCAGGTGGTTGTTGGTACACCGGGTCGTGTGCACGACTTAATCCGCCGGAAAGTGCTGAACGTGTCTGCCATTCGCTGGCTGGTACTCGACGAAGCAGATGAAATGCTGACCATGGGATTCAAAGATGAGCTTGATGCTATTCTTTCAACCACTCCTGAAGAAAAGCAAACGCTGCTCTTTTCGGCAACCATGCCTGCCGAAATTGCGCAAATGTCTGCCACATACCTGCATAACCCGATTGAACTTTCGGTAGGAAAACGAAACGCCGGTGCCGAAAATGTGGAACATCACTACTATGTGGTTCATGCTAAAGATAAATATGCTACACTGAAGCGAATTGCCGACAACTATCCCGATTGCTATGCGATTGTTTTTTGTCGCACAAGAATGGAAACACGTGAAGTAGCCGACCAGTTTATGGCCGACGGCTATAACGCTGACGCACTACATGGCGATCTTTCCCAGGTTCAGCGCGATACAGTTATGGCCCGTTTCAGGAGCCGAAACCTGCAAATGCTGATTGCCACCGACGTAGCTGCCCGCGGTTTGGACGTGAACGACCTGAGTCACGTAATTAATTATTCGCTACCGGATGATCCGGAAGTATACATCCACCGAAGCGGGCGTACAGGCCGTGCCGGGAAAAACGGAATTTCGGTATCGATTGTACACCTGAAAGAAACCGGCAAACTGAAGCAGATTGAACGCCTGTCGCACAAAAAGTTTGAACGCAAAATGGTGCCAAACGGCGACGAAATCTGCGAAAAACAGATGTTCCACCTCATCGACCGCGTAGTAAATGTAGAAACCAACGAAAAGGAAATTGGCAAGTTTTTGCCCCCAATCCTGGAAAAATTCGAAGATATGTCGAAAGAAGAAGTCGTAAAGCACTTTGTCTCGCTCGAATTTAACCAGTTGATGGAGTATTACAGAAACGCCAAAGATTTGAATATAAAAGTTGAGATGCAGCGCGACCCGCATTCAAAAAGCGATCGTGGTGCCGACAGACTGAAATTCACCAAGATGTTCATTAACGCCGGAAAGAAACAAAATCTGAACGCTTCAGGATTGATTGGTCTGATC
>JAEWME010000448.1 GCA_023393265.1 Bacteroidota bacterium
CGGAAAAACAAACATCCGTTTGATTTCAACCGATTCTTCGTCGTATTTCTTAAAGGCGCCGCATCCAACAGGTTTATTGTCAACATAAACTACTACCACATGTTTAATCATGTCGACTTTGTTGTATGGGCGGTATTTGAGCTGAGCCTCACCGTTACGAATTAGCAGGTCTGCGTCGAGCGCTTCAATCAGCAGCTGAAAGTCACTGTTTGAGCTGGTGGTTCGTAGATATTTGGTCATAAGCTGTATTAATTGGATTTTTCAATCAAAAGTAATTATTTCTTCTGCCAAATGGGGTATGATAGAACCAGCTAAAAAGTAAATTTGTAATAACTAAAGAAAAAGATATGCGAAGTTTGTTAGTTGTTTTATTTCTCTTGATTGGTGCGGGGCTCATGGCCCAGAACGTGATTGATGTGAATGGTAAGAAACAGGGTTTCTGGGCAAAAAAAGACAAGGAAGGGCGACTGCTTTACCAGGGAACTTTTAAGGATGACAAACCAGTTGGTGAGATGAAGCGTTTCCATCCGAACGGCGTAGTGATGGCCATCTTAAATTATGCCGAAAATACGGATGAAGCCTCCGCGAAGTTATTTGACGAGAAAGGAAAACTTATCGCTGAAGGTAAGTACAACGGGCAGAAGAAAGTTGGGGAATGGAAGTACATGGCAGATGCCAAAGTTGTTTTAACCGAAACTTACGAGAATGGACAGAAAGACGGTGTGAGCCGTCGCTTTTACAAAACCGGGGAACTGCTTGAAGAAGCCGAATGGAAAGGCGATAAACTTCATGGAACATACAAATCCTATTTCCTCGACGGAACGGTCTATCTGGAGTGCAATTACAACTCCGGAAAGCTCGACGGTGATTTTAAATCGCGGTTTGCAAGCGGAAAGCCCGAGCTGGAAGCTGTTTACTCTGAGGGTTTGCGCGACCAGGAATGGAAATATTACCGGAGCGATGGAAAATTGCAGTATGTCCTGAAGTTCGACCATGGCAAATTGCTGAATCCGGAGGTTCAGGACAGTGTTGAGCGGTCGCAGGAAAATGAATTTGACAACAATGGAAAGAATATCCCGGATCCGGAAAAATTTATGCAAAACCCGGAAGAGTACATGCGACTGATGCAGAACTAAAATTTAAATGACATGAAAATGAAGTTCTTTACGATATTGATTTTTTTATTTTCGGTTTCAGGATTGATTGCCCAGGATTTGGTGAAAGACACCTATTGGATTAAACTGAAAGACAAATCCGGAACGCCCTGTCAGATTGAGCATCCTGAAGAATATTTGTCGCAAAGGGCCATTGACAGGCGTACCAGGCAGCACATATCCATCGATTCAACAGATTTGCCCGTTTCTCCCGTTTACCTCGATTCGCTGAAAAAAATGGGTTTCGATCTCGTGCATTCGTCCAAATGGCTCAATGGTGTGACTGCCAGGACCAATGACACGATTTTGGTTCAGGAGGCGGAAAAACTTTCGTTTGTAACATCCATGCAACTCACCAAACATGGTGTTCACCAGAAATCAGCACTAAATAAATTCAATGAGTCCGACGATCCTTCAGCAAATTATGGAAACTCGTGGGCACAACTTATCCAGCTAAACGGACAGTATTTGCACAACAAGGGATTTCGGGGGAAAGGGGTTCAGATTGCTGTAATCGATGTAGGATTTTACCGTGTCGATAAAATCAATGCTTTCGATAGCATCCGGGCATCAGGCAGAATTCTAGGCACACGCGATTTTGTCGATCCTTTGGCAAATGTCTATGATCAGCATACGCATGGCATGAGCGTACTTTCGTGCATCGCCGGAAACATTCCCGGCACCATGCTCGGCACTGCGCCCGATGCCTCGTTTTACCTGATTCGCACAGAAGATGCGTCCTCGGAAAGCTTGATTGAGGAAGACAATTGGGTTGCCGGAGCCGAGTATGCCGACAGTGTTGGTGTCGATGTAATCAACTCTTCACTGGGTTACATGCAATTCGACGATTCGTTGATGAACCACGTTTACGCCGACATGGACGGAAAAACAACGCGCATCACACAGGGAGCCAACATGGCCTTTCAGAAAGGTATTTTGGTGTTTACCAGTGCCGGAAACGAGGGCAATTCCTTTTGGAGGCGCATCGTGGCTCCTTCCGACGGAACCGGGGTGATTGGTGTTGCGGCTGTTAATTCCAATGGTATTCGGGCAGGATTCAGTTCTATTGGTCCCGCAGCCAGCGGAGCCGTAAAACCCAATGTGGCAGCAACCGGTTGGGGAACTTTTCTGATCACCAGCAGCCAAACGTCGGGCACATCGAACGGAACTTCTTTTGCTTCGCCTGTTTTGGCCGGAATGGGAGCTTGTCTGCTTCAGGCAAACCCTGATGCCGATGTAAAGTTAATTAAGCAGGCCATTGAGCAAAGCGCCAGCCAATATGCCACGCCTGATTCGCTGATTGGATATGGCATTCCTGATTTTGAGAAAGCCGACAAATTCATGAAATATATTGCAGAGCAACTTTCGCAAAACAAAAACTGGAGAGCCTTCCCAAATCCCTTCAGCAATTCTTTAACGATTAAAAGCCTGGTGGCATTTCCCGGAGAAAAATACTACGCAAGGATATTTAATTTACTGGGAATTTGTGTGAAAGAAGCCGAAATTGCTCCTTCGGGAAACCTGGAGTTGAATAATTTGGCTACCTTTCCTGATGGTTTATATTTCCTGAAGATTGATTCAGGAACAACACAGGAAACAATCAAGCTGGTGAAGAAATAGGCAATCAGCTACGGAAAGTAAAGAGCACATGAACGACAGGCAGTTTACATTATACGAACTTCAGAACCAGGTAAAAAGTGCGCTGGACGACCAGTTCCCGTTGCCGGTTTGGGTGATTGCCGAGATCAGCGAGATGACGGTGAACCGTAGCGGACATTGTTACCTCGAACTGGTTGAGACGACGGCAGGAACCGATGCAGTTGTCGCACGCTGCCGCGCAACCATCTGGTCGTTCACCTTCCGGATGCTAAAACCGTATTTCGAAACGACCACCGGGCAACCGTTCTCCAATGGGATCAAAGTACTGGTTCAGGCAAAAATTGAATACCACGAAGTGTATGGTTTCAGCCTGAATATTCGCGACATCGATCCGGTTTACACGCTGGGCGACCTGGCACGGCAACGGCGTGAGATCATTCGCCGACTCGAAGAAGATGGCGTACTTGATATGAACAAGGAGCTCGAAATGCCGCCGGTACCGCAAAAAATTGCGATCATTTCGTCGCCAACGGCGGCTGGCTTGCAGGATTTTCTCGATCAACTGCATAACAATCCGCACCGGTTTGTTTTTTATACCAAACTTTTCCCCGCGCTGATGCAGGGAAACGAAGCGCCGCGCAGTATCATGAATGCGCTCGAACAGGTTTTTCTGTACGAGGATTGTTTCGATGTGGTGGTGATTATTCGCGGGGGAGGGGCGCAGCTCGATCTGGCTTGTTTCGACCAGTACGAACTGGCTTTTCACGTGGCGCAGTTCCCGCTGCCGGTTATCACGGGCATTGGCCACGACAAGGACGACACCGTCGTCGATCTGGTGGCGCACACGCGCATGAAAACACCAACGGCTGTGGCCGAGTTCCTGATTTCGGGCGCGCTTCGGTTTTCGCAGGAACTGGCCGAACTCGAACAACAGTTCACCCAACTGGTTGCCGATCAACTCGACGAGCACCGCGATCGCCTCAACGATGCTGCCGATCAGTTGAAAATGCAGGTAACCAGGCTCATCAGCGGACATCAAAACCGGCTTAATATTGCCGGCGTTCAGGTTGAAAACCTCACCGGATCTTTCCTGAAAAGTCAGGACAACAGGCTGAAGCAACTGACGACAGAGGCAAAAAACAAAACCAGCCGCTTTGTGACCCGGCAGGAACATCTGCTCGATTTTTCAGGAAATAAGCTGAATTTTGTTTTTAAGAGTCAGGTTCTGAAGAGCAAAAACCGGCTGGCACAAATTGAACAGTTGCTGAAAATCCAGGCAACAGAGCAAATCAGGCTGGAGAAGAAAAACCTGAGCGCCATGGCAGAAAAGCTGCGTTTGGTCGATCCGATGAACGTGCTGAAACGCGGTTATTCGCTGACTTTGTCCGGGGGTAAAATCGTAAAATCGGTGAGCGAAATTACGGTTGGTGCGAAACTCGAAACCCGCCTGGGCGACGGAACGGTGGAAAGCACGGTGGAGAAAAGGAGCCTCCCCCAAACCCCCTCACGGAGAGGGGGCTAAAAAACACGGACGAGCAAATATTCAATATCGAACAAAAGACAAAAGAATAACAACTAGCGGTACTTTCTCCCCCTCCATTGGAGGGGGTGGGGGGAGGCTTCTAAAAGAATATCAATGGCAACCAAAAAAGTAACTTATAAAGAAGCAATCAACGAGATTGAGGAAATTCTGGAGAAAATTGAAAATGAAGAATTGGATGTGGACGAACTGGCCGAGCAGGTTAGCCGCGTCTCGGCGCTGATTACCATCTGCAAGGAAAAGCTGCACAAAACAGAAGAAGAAGTGGAGAAGATTTTGAAAGATATGAACCAATAAAACTCAGGCAAAGAGAAAGGCGAAGGCTTTATCGCAGTCCGTCACCTAAATGTGACGGCAAAGAATATGGACAGCTTCATCGGGAATACGCCATATTCTTTGCCGTTTGGCTTCAGCCAACGGACAGAAAATAGCTTTCTCTGCCGCGCGATTATATGTTGTAGTAAAGGAAAAATGATTAAACGTCAAAGTCATGCTGCTGAAAAGTAAATACAGGCAAATGCTACTCGATATCTTTTCCGGGGTTTCTGTTCCCATTGAAATTTGGGCATACGGAAGCAGGGTAAAAGGAACGGCACACGGCGGTAGCGATCTGGATTTGGTGGTTCTTACCCCGGATCGAAAAAAACTTTCGGCAGATATTTTGGCGGATCTGAGGGAAAAAATTCGAGAAAGCAATATCCCCATTTTGGTTGAACTGTTTGATTGGGCTCGGCTTCCTGAATCATTTCATAAGAACATCGACGCTTGTCATGAGGTACTTTTCAGCTTTTCGCTTTCTAAAGCACGCGAACCAGAACCTGAATACAAAAAAAAGAAGGACAACAAATAGCCTTGAATCTTCCGCCGCTGAAAAGAGGGGTCATAGCTGTCCGTCACATAAATGTGACGGTAAAGAATATAGCGGCACTCCGCCGATTGAAGTTGTGCATATTCTTTGCCGTTTGGCTTCAGCCAACAGAGCCTCTTTATTTTTATTTCGTCTAAATTATTGATCTGCGTACAGTAGAGAATCCCCGTCAATACTGGTATTGCGCTATTTTTCAGGTATATCGGGGTTGATAATTTGGCTGGTAATCAGGTGTTAAGCTGGTTTTTGTGGTTAACATGGTGTAAATTAGTAATACTTTAAATTATTAATTTTTCCAAAAAACAAACCCAATGGCACAACTACTCTACGAACGACACTCGACCAATGTGCACCTGAACATCGTGAAACGGCACATCCGCCTGGCCCGGCAATTTAAGGGCGCCGAAGAACTGGTCACCGCAATCGAACCTTTTTACAACGAACTGGCAGCAAAAGCCGCCGACACCCAATCAGCCACCGACGAAACCGAAAGCCGCCGCGACTTACTCACGCTTACCGACGTCGTGCTCGACGATAAAGTGCGCGACCTGAACGAAGCCTGCAAAAAATACGACCGTGATCATCCCGGGATACCGGTTACTAGCCTGTTGTTTCCTGAAGGCACTTCGCCATTTATTTACGCGCCTGTTGAAACCGAACCTACGCTGGTTGAAAAGCTCATTCTTGGTGTTCAGAGCCTGGGCGAAGGGCATCCGCTGGCCGAACACATCGAAGCATTGCGGATTGCTGCCGACAATTGCAAAACAGCCATTGGCGATCTGAAAGCAGCCATTACTGCCGAAAAAATGGCCGAAGCGCTCGAAGCCATTGCCAAAGTGAACTTAACGCGGCAATACGAACAAAACATTTACGCGGCAGGCTCCAAATTCGGAAAAACTTATGCCAACCGGCTGTTCCCAGCGGTAAAGACGAAAGGGAAAAGCGAACCGGATGATGAAACGGATC
>JAEWME010000010.1 GCA_023393265.1 Bacteroidota bacterium
GTTCGTCCCAGTCCGGGAATCTCCTTCCAAGCAATATTTTCTCCTGGAATGTTTCTGCTGAAATGTGCTGCTTCCATCGAAATATAACCGTTCGATTCTACCATGCCTATGAATCCTTCGGGTATTATTTTCAGGACAGATACCGGAACGATAACCGAATTGCCACCTTTTTGCCGAATGGTAATTTGAGCTTGCTGGCTGCCTTTGGGGATATCGTTCCATTTGGCCGATACCCAAATACGGGTTTCTTTTTCGACTTTTCCGGTAGGTCGGTCGATGGATAAGGAAGGGTTGTTACAGACGATCTCATAATCAAATGGCTCAGTTCCCCGGTTAAAAATATCGATGTATACAGGTTTTTGCTGGTTGAAATCGAGGTTTGGAAGCGGTTTGTCCGTCATTCCCTCTGTCCAGCTTTTATCCGAACCGTCGATGGCAATTCCCATTTCAGCTTTTTCGGGAAGTGCAATTTCTTTCACATCCGGCATTTTGTCAACGTCCGGTTGTTGCCAATAAGTGTAGCCAATGTGCGTCTGGCTCATCATGCGGTCCCATTTCCCATTGGCTAGTTTGGTGTGGTAGTAGTCGGTTATTTCGGCATCTTTCTTAAAAAGCAGTTTCACTTTTTCTCCCCATTCGTATGCCGTGGCCCGTCCCTGTGCTGCGGCCTGTCGGTTTTTGGCAGCAGCAAAATACATTTCGTTGAGGTTTGCACAAGCTGTTATGGGATGCAAAACCAACTCATAATAGGCGTCCTGATAGTTATCCGGTAGTTTCTTCGCCAGCGCTTCGGCTTGTTGTGCCAGATTATTGTAATCTTTCACAATGATTTCGGCTTCCTGAAAATTATTCAGGCTATATGTTTCGGGAGATAAGAGTTCTGGTTTTCGCCGCCCGTTATATTTTGAATAAAGGTCAAGCATTCCGGCAATTTCTGAGGCATGTTCTGCCCCAAACTGTTGTTTTGCCCAATCTGTGGTGTATTCGGGCAGCCTTTCAACTGGCCATTCATCAGGGTTCCAGGCAAAGTCGAGGAAAAACGAGATGGGTAACTCCATCGGTTTTAGGTCGCCAACGTTTACAAGCCAAATGCGGTCGATGCCATATTTATATGCCATGAGCATTTGTTCCCAAACCCTAGGAAGCGGATTGGTGTTGAGCCATTTGTAGTTTCTGGGCCCGCCAACATAGTCGAAATGATAATACATCCCATATCCGCCCGAACGTTTTGCGGCACCTGGTTTGGGCAGTTTGCGGATATTTCCCCAGTTGTCGTCGCATAGCAGCAGGGTAACATCGTCGGGAACGCGCATTCCCTTGTCGTAATATTCCTGAACTTCTTTGTACAATGCCCAGACCTGAGGTGTCTTTTCAGCAGGCTTTCCGGTTACATCGGTAATTATTTTTCGCTGGTCGGAAACGATTTTCTCCAGAAGTGCAATATTGGTGCTTTCGGTCATGGCCATGTCGCCGTCGCCACGCATTCCAACTGTTACAATACTTTCTTTGTTGCCCATTCGCTCAATTCCTTCTTTCCAGAATTTAGTCAATTGTACAGCATTGGTTTCGTAGTTCCAGTCCTTTCCGCCATACGGCTTCCATTCGGCGTGTGCCCGCATCATGGGTTCGTGGTGCGAAGTGGCCATCACGATACCCATCTCGTCAGCAAGCACCGGATTCTGCGGATCGTCGGCATTAAAAGCTGCCCACCACATGGCTGGCCACAGGTAATTGCCCCTCAGTCGTAAAATAAGTTCGAATACTTTCTCGTAAAACTCATGGTTAAAGCCGCCGTAATTTTTAACAGCCCAGCGTCCCAGTGCAGGTTCTTCGTCGTTCAGGAAAATTCCGCGATATTTCACTTTGGGTTCTCCTGATAAGTATTTGCCTGTTTTAGCATAAAGCGACTTTTGCTGAGCTACCGGCACATCAGCCCACCAGTACCAGGGCGAAACGCCGATGTTTTTGGAAAGCGCAAACAACCCGAAAATAGTACCACGCTTGTCGCTTCCGGCAATAACCAAGGCCCTTTTCACTCCCGGAAATGGCTTTTCGACCACCTGAGTTAGTGTCGACTCCCATTTTCCCTCAATTTCCGAAACATCCAGTTTCTTTTTCCTGACCAGTTCGTCAATCAGCGGACTTTTACCAATCGTTCCTGCTACAATGATTTCGGGTGCCGGAGGAATTTTGTTGGTCACAAGTTCCGGCTTAGTTCCTGTTACTTTGGCGAGGTCCCCCTGTACATAGCCTGCCACTCTTATCACTCCGGGAAAATCTTCGGAGCTTAAGACGAGGGGAGCTATTTTTCCCGACTCGGAGATGGTAAAGCAGTCTTTGCTCTTTAAATAGTTGATGTAGCTTTCGGCTTTGTCCTGATTTGTTTGAGCCTTAACACGTGTTTGATAAACAGAAAATGAAATTAGAAGGCAAAAGAAAATAATGTGTCGTGTGTGTGTAGAGTCCATTTTGTTAGGTATCGATAGTTGGCTGTTCTGTTCTGGTATTTTATTTGCGCAATTTAGGTGTTTATTATTAAAATAAAAAGATCAATTAAAACCGAAAATTTGTAGCTGGGAAAAATTCTTGCTGATAGGTATGCTTCAGAGTAAATGTTATTTAATTGTGACTCCCGAGGTCGAATTTCAGCGTTTTTAATGGGTTCAGTTGATGCACAGGGTTTCCAGTTCTGCCGGAACTGGGTACACGAGAATGTCTGGAAATAAAGCGGGCAGGCGTTGCGCCATTAAACAGCCTCTTTCTCCTGAATTGCCATTTTTTTGCTTCACCTTATCAAAACGCCGGATATCAAAATCAACAGACGGCAGAACAACTTTGATGAAAAGGATTTTCAATTTGTCTATGTTTCGGTTGTTGAAGAGTTATCAGAGCTCCTGTATTAATTAGGTTTGGAAAACAATATCGGTTCAAATGACTATATTATAGAGCCAGATATTTTAAACAAACGCAAATACCTTGAAGATTTTGCAAACAAAAACTTTACTTTTTTCTTCAAGAGATTATACCAGACAATTAAAGCGTTTCAGAAAAACTTACATTACCCAGGAGGACTTATTCGTAAATGGGCGTATCTCTATGAAGCACGCCAACTATGGAGTTCCTGCCAAACACTGCATCGACAGAAAAGAAATCGCAAAACAGATGGCAAAGCAAGGATTCAGGATTTTTCCGATAAGAAGTATTGAGATAGAAAATTGCCAGTACATGAAATCAAATAGAATACACTCAAAAAATCGGAATGGGCACTCAAAGGGCACTCCAGATGGGCACTCCAGCAAATAAAAAAGACCTTACATTGCTGTAAAGTCTTGATTTTAAAAGTGGAGAATATCGGAATCGAACCGATGACCTTTTGACTGCCAGTCAAACGCTCTAGCCAACTGAGCTAATCCCC
>JAEWME010000036.1 GCA_023393265.1 Bacteroidota bacterium
CTCTACAACTACGATGTTACCCTTGCTGCTTTGTTGCAAATTTGCGGAACTCCGGAAAAATTTCTCAGCTACCAGACCAGCGAAAACGCCATTTCAGAAACATTTTAAAAAATATAAATACTGAAGACAATGAACAAGACAAGAAACTTTATCATCGGTATCTTCTTCACCGCTGTTTTGATTTTCCTGTTATACACCACGTGGATTATCACCCGGCCGCTGCCGCTCGAAGTTCAGGGCGAAATTGAAGCAACACAGTTTCGGGTAGCTTCCAAAATTCCGGGCCGAATCGACAGCATTGGCGTGAAAAAAGGTCAGCAGGTTGCCAAAGGCGATTTCCTGTTTTCAATCAGCAGTCCCGAAATCGATGCCAAACTAATGCAGGTTACTGCCGTGAAAAATGCAGCGTTAGCGCAAAGCCAAAAGGCACAAAACGGCGCTCAGGCCGAAGACATTCAGTCGGCGTACAATTTGTACGTAAAAGCCGAAGCTGCTGCGCGACTGTACGAAAAAACCTTCACGCGTGTCGACAATTTGTATAAAGACGGCGTGGTTTCGGAACAAAAGCGCGACGAAGCCGAAACACAGGCCAAAGCCGGACGCGAAACAGCCAACGGCGCTAAAGCCCAATGGGAAAAAGCTGTGAAAGGCGCCCGCACCGAAGACAAACGCGCAGCCCTGGAATTGGTTAACCAGGCCGAGGGTGGCATAAAAGAAGTGGAAGCCTATCTGGCCGAAACGCAAATCAAAGCGCCTGCCGCCGGTGAAGTCTCGAACCTCGTTTCGGAACGCGGCGAACTGGTTCCGACAGGCTTCCCGGTAATTACCATCATCGACCTCAAAGACTGCTGGGCAACCCTTTTTATCCGCGAAGATCTGATGGCCGACGTGAGAATGGGCAGCGAAATAAAGGCTACCATTCCGGCATTGGGAAATAAAGAAGTAATCCTGAAAGTAAATTACATCAGTCCGCTGGCCGATTTTGCCACATGGAATGCGACCAAAACTTCCGGAGGGTTCGACATGAAATCGTTCGAAATCCACGCCGTACCAACTGAGTCCATCGAAGGACTGCGCCCTGGAATGAGCGTTTTGGTCAATTGGAAGCAGTTTGGAAAAAAATAGTCAGTGTTGAGTCGCAGTATTCAGTAAAAATCTGCTGACTTTTTGAGATGAAAATGATAATTCGGCTCCATGAATCAAAAACAACATAGCCACAAATCCTCCTTTTTCCGGACAAACCCGTTTTTCAGGGTGCTGTTTCGTGAGTTTGAGCGAATGACCGGTTCAACCATTTACCTGTTTACCACGCTGGTCGGCCCGCTCGTAGCTTTTATTGTGCTATTGTCGGTTTTCTCGGCCGGTGTCCCGCGCAACATTCCCGCCGGTATCGTCGATCTGGACAACACGAACCTTTCACGAAAAATTGGTATGTGGATCAATGCCACGCCCGAAACCGAAATTGTCGGCCACTTTACCGATCAGGCCGAAGCATACCAACTCATGAAAAAAGGGAAACTTGACGCCGTGATTATCATTCCTGAAGGAACAGAAAGAAGCATTTTGAAAGGCCAACGTGAAACCATACAAATCTTCATCAACAACACCAACATCCTGAAAGGCGGATATTTACAGAAAGGCATTTACAAAGCGATGGCTACGCTTTCTGGAGGAATAAAACTGCAAATCGCCATGAAATCGGGTTTGAGCGAAGACCAAGCGATGGCAAAAATTCAGCCGGTCCGGCTTCAGCAACATATCTTGTTCAATCCGTTTGGCAACTATTCGTACTTTTTGCTATCGGCTTTGCTGCCGCTGATGCTCATTGTTTTCACACTATTGTCGGGCGTGTTTTCTGTCGGGCTTGAAGTGAAGGAAGGAACAGGGCCAGAATGGCTCGAATATTCCGGAGGAAGCGTCATTGTGGCGCTGGCCGGAAAACTGGTACCATACACCTTTTTGCTGTTCCTGGATGCCATGGTGATGAACATGATTCTGTTTGTGCAAATGGGTACTCCGCTGTCTGGAAGCTTCGCGTTCCTGATGATTTCAGAATTGTTCCTGATTATGACCTACCAGATGCTGGCCATATTTCTGGTTTCTGCAACAGCCAACCTACGTCTCGCACTATCGCTGGCAAGCGCCTATTCGATGATGGCCCTAACCTTTTCAGGATTAACATTTCCGGCATTTGGAATGCCGCTGGTAGCAAGGATTTTCTCGTATATTTTCCCGTTTACCTACTGGATTAAAATATTTATTTCACAGGCTATGCGCGGCGAATCCATCTCTCATTCATTGGTTCCGCTGGCTTTGTTTCTACCGTTCATTTTGCTTTCGGTTTTTCTTTTGCCAAGAATGAAACGGTTGCTGAAAGAGGAAAAATTCTGGGGAAAAGTGTAGTTGGCAAACAACAAAAATCAGGGCCGGAAAAATAAACAAAACGATTGAAGATGATCAAGAAAATAGTAAAAGGGCTGGAAATGACCCGGCAGTTTTACCACGACGAAATCCGGAATATCCGGCGCGACAGTGGCGCGCTCCTGATTTTGGTAGGCGCCATGCTCATCTATCCGCTTGCATACTCTATTGCCTACAAAAACGAGGTTATCCGCGAACTGAAAACCACCATAGTCGATTTGGACCAAACCACCACCAGTCGGCAACTTGTCAGGATGCTGAACGGCACCGAACAAATACATATCAACCGGGAAGCCAACAGCCTCGACGAAGCAAAAAAAGACTTTTACGACGGAAACTCGGGTGGAATCGTGGTAGTTCCCAAAAATTTCGAGAAAGACATTTTATCCGGAAAACAAACCAATGTTGCCGTTTTTGCGGATGGAAGCTATTTTCTGATTTACAGGCAACTCATTTCTGGATCGGTTTCGGCAGTGGGTACTTTTTCGGCTGGTGTCGAAATTAAAAAGCTGATGCTCGAAGGGAAATCTTATGACCAGGCTTTGGAAATGCGCGACCCGCTGAAAGCCGACATTCATTTCTGGTTCAACCCGAACTCTGGGTACGCTGCTTTTGTGATGCCCGGAATCATCATCGTTATTCTGCAACAAACGCTCCTGATCGGAATCGGCATGGTAGGCGGAACAGCGAGGGAAGAAAAACGCGAAAACTTTATGGTTCCACTAGCCCTGAAGCGCGGCGGTGTTTTACCCATCCTCTTTGGGAAAACGCTGGCATACCTTACCATCTACGCGATAAACTGCGTCTTCACGATGATCTGGATTCATTCGTGGTTCAATTATGCCGATCGCGGAAGCTACCTCACCGTTCTGATG
>JAEWME010000048.1 GCA_023393265.1 Bacteroidota bacterium
ACGGCAAAGTATACTCGACGCCACCAAGCGTAAACTTTCCCTTGTCAATGCGGTTTCCAACCCGACCAATCAGCGCACCATGAAATACTTCTTTTGCATTCAGGTAAGCATCAATGCTACTGAATCCAAGAACAATATCCGCCATATTCCCATCTTTGTCAGGGATGCAAAGTCCAACAATGCGCCCTCCGTAGTTGGTAATGGCAGCCTCAATGCTTCCGTTTTTCAGGAAATACAAACTGGTCTCTTTACCATCCATGGTTTTCTTGAAATCCGCTGCTTTCAGGGCAAAGCAACTCTCTTTAACCTGCTGCTTTGGGGCACAGCTATACAATGCCAGTGCAACCGCAATGATGAATAGTTTTTTCATTGTAATAGTATAAAGTGTTTTTGTATTTATCGTTACTTAGCTCCTGTCAGGCTCTTTATCAGATCTACTTCCTCCTGTTTATAGGGTTTTCCATCCGGATAAAAAATTTCGTGAAACCAAAGTTTGGGCTCCGATCCATCAGGAATAGGCTCATCCCAGGCATATTTGGTATTCGATTTTCCGGCAACCAGCCCCCAGTTAATTGCCCCGATATTTTGCGCTTTCAGCATCGGCATGATGTTGGTGAACAAACTATTGTTTCGGCGTGCCATGTATTCGGTGCATACCATCGGCCTTCCGTAGCGCTTCAGGGTATCAATGGCTGCCTGATGCTTTTCGGGACTTTCATAGTTGTGATAAGTAACAATGTCTGAATTTTCGATCTGAAACTTATTCAAATCTGACAATGAAAGGCTCCATACACCGGAAGAAACAGGTTGCGAAGGACGCACTTCCCATGCCCACTCAAACACCTTTTTAAGCAAAGGAAGCGATTTGTTTCCATCGCCCGAATTTCCCGGCTCGTTGTATAAATCCCAGATAGCAATTCGCTTATCATCTTTGAAAGTGGTGAGCACATCTTTCACGTAAGCTTCCAGCACGTGAATCAGGGTTGTATCCTGAAAAAGTAAATCTCCCGGATCGCGTACCCAACCCGAATTATGAACGCCTGGTTTGGGATCAGGCTGTTTCCCCGCCTGATAAGTCGGATTCCAGCAATCATCAAAAAAAACAAACACGGTTTTAATTCCATGTTTCGAAGCAATGTCGAGATAAGTACTCATTCGGTTTTTGAAACCTTCCTTATCCACTTCCCAGGCCAGATGGTGCAGGTAAACTCTCATTACGTTCATTCCAATATTTTGGGCCCAGCCCAGCTCCCGGTTGATGGTTGTGGTGTCGAACGATTCGGCCTGCCATGTTTCCAACTGGTTGATTGCTGTACTCGGATTGAAATTGCTGCCCCGCAGCCAGCCATTCTGGTTGGCCCATTCCTGCGCCTGCTGGTCGTTCCATCGGGTAGAAACAGGTTCAGTTTTCTCCGCTTTTTTCGGGGCGGTTTGGCAAGCTGCCAAAAAAAGTATCGCAACGGCGGCGACACCTAAAAGACAATTTTTCATAGTGTGTTTAGTTAATATTGATGGTTTATTTTTCTCCTGAAGGAAGTTTTATGGACTTACCGGCCGGAACTGGTTCCCCGAAATTGGTCGTTCCATCAGCGTTCCAGCCAAATGACTGCATCCTGACATCCCTTTCCCATCCCGGTGCGCTGCTCTTTTTTGAATGGTAAATGATCCAATCTTCGGTACCATCGGGCGATTTCACAAACGAGCAGTGACCAACGCCCAGCACCTTGTCGTTTCCCTGAAATACAGGGCCTGTTTTTTTCCAGTTGGCCGGATCAAGCAAATTGCCATCAGGATTAACCAACTGAAGCATTCCCAAACGATACTCAACAAGCCAGGATTCGCGGCAGGAATAAACGACAAAAACATTATCGCCATGTTTGAGAATTTCGGGGCCTTCATTCAGGTTGAGCGGGCCGCCGGTTTCCCAGCTTTCCACCGGAGACGAAAGTTTCACGCGGGAACCTTTCATTGTCCACGGATTTTCCATTTCGCAAATATACAAATGCTGAGGAGTGGCATCGGTGTCTTCCTGCCTGAGCCATCCCGACCAAATCGCATATAGTTTGTTTTTATGCTCAAGCACAGTCATATCAATTGCCCAGATGTTGCTGTTTGCCTCTCCCGAATGATCTCCGGTATAAAGCTGCCCCATGTCTTCATAGTTGCTAAAGACATCATCGGTTGCAGAACGCAGCACTCCCGTGCGCTGGTAAATAAAAGGCGGACCCGACTCACCGGCAGCATAATACACGTACCAGTGCCCCTGGATGAAATGTATTTCAGGAGCCCAGACACAAGACCGGTTCCAGCCAGCTTCCGGAGCATGCCAGATAATTTTTGATTCGCCCTGCCTGGTCATTTTTGATGAGCGGGAGATGTGAATGGCGTTCCCGGCCGACCAGCAATAAATGTACTTGTCGTCGTGCCTGACCATCCACGGATCTGCCCCGTCCCAAATCGGATTGGTGAAAGTTGTTTGTTCCGAAATGACAGGTTCATTGTTTTGCCCGCGACAACTCTCAAATAAAAAAATTGCAAACAGAAGCGATGCAATTGCCTTTAACTCATTCATTGGCTGATTATTTCTACAGGTTTTTATGTTTGGCAATACGACCAACCACTTAGTTGCAGGCCGCTCCAATTGTATGTAATACATTATTAGCCCTAAAAATACTCATTCGGCGAAAAGATTTTGACAATACCACGAAAACATCACAGTTTATGAAAAAAAAGAGTAACCCGTCTTTGACTTGAGTAGCTGAAAGTAGGAGTGCATTGAATTTACAGGCGTTCGCCTTCGGCAATTCGTTCGAGGTGACAGAAGAGCAGCTC
>JAEWME010000085.1 GCA_023393265.1 Bacteroidota bacterium
GGCTTCACGCTTTACCTTTCCCATTTCCAAAACCATCATTCCGGCCAACTCCTCTTTCTTTTCGAGTAATTTTGCCTGAAGGTTTTTCATTATAACCGATCGCTCCTGAAAGCTGGTCTGTTTCCACGATCTGAATGCCCGGTCAACCTGCGTGATGATTTCCTCAACTTCTGCTGCGCTGTGTTCGCGGTATTCGGCAACAACTTCGCCGGTGTATGGATTGATGGATTGCATAATTCTCCCCCAGTTTTATTCAACCAAAAATAGCACTTAAAAAGCAAAAAAATACCCCCACAGGGTAATGGAGGTATCGGGGAGAACGCATCAGGAATAACATGCTAATTCCTGATTACCTTAAATGTCGCGATACTATTGATGCTTTTTACATGTACGAAATACAAACCAGGGCCAAATTCCGAAAGATTGATGTCGACAGACTGTTTCCCTGCTGTTAAAATTTTGGCTCTTTCTTCTTTAAGTAACCTGCCGTCGGCCGAAACAATCCCTATTTCAACGGGAGTTTGCCGGTCGGAAAGAATTTCAACCTTAATCCATCCTGAAGTGGGATTCGGATAAACTTCAATTTTGGGTTCGTTCCTGTTTGGTTGTTTAACCGAAACCAGAAGCGTATTGAGCGCTGACAGCGCCGGAATTTGGCTTTCGGCATTGTCTACGTTGTCGGTCGCCAAAATATAGAAGCGATATTGAATTTTGGTTGAATCGGAAACCGGGAACGAGAAAGAACCATCGTAACTTTCGCCTGCAAATAGAAATGGCGCTGCGTCGGCCGAAGCATACAATTCGTACCTGCCAATGCCCGAACCGTTTTGATTGTCGGAAGCCTGGCCAGTGATGGTTACCTGTTTGTCGCCCGGCGTATATGAAATATTGGCCATCGCGGTAACAGGGGCCTGCATGTCGAGTATATTTTCCCAGGTGTTGGTTGTAATAGGCGCATTCATATCGAAGATGATGGTTGCACGGTTTTCAATAACCGTTCCGGAGGGCAAACCCGCTTTCGGTTTTACTGAAAAACGAACATAACCTTCTCCCTGCGGAGGTGTCACATTGGGAACCAATTCAATGCCTTCGATGTCCCATTTCAGGATGTTGCCGTTTCTTTCCATTTTCCAGTTGTAGGAAGGTCCGGAATGACTGGTTTCGAGAAACTGAACCGTCTCAGGATCAAACACAGCCGAAAGTGTGTCAATAATTTGTACCTGGTAAGCCGGTGCAGTGGCTTCCTTTTTATTTTCGAACAGAATGGTGTAATTCAACTCCGGAAGTGAAGCGACAAAATTCCGGTCTCCGTATCCCGCCGGACCAACCATTTCGTTGGGATCCCACGATTTCACCAATTTACCATTCACTTGTTTCCCACTTGCAACCTTTTCCTCAACGCCATAAAGACCAACTTCTTTGTAAAACCAGTGAAACAACCGTTGCCTTAGCGAGTCTTTGATTTTATAAACAGCCTCCGCTCCTTCGCCAATTTTGTACAAAACTTTGGTAACCGGGTTGGTTTCGGCTATTTTTTTGACCGTATATTTTGATACGTGACGGATGGTAGTCACTGTCTTTCCGTATTGCTGTTTCTCCGTTTTAAGCTGATTTACAGTGAGGCCAAGGCCACGCGCATATTCTTCCTTCTCTGCTTTATCCAAATCGACTGCCTCGCCAACTTTGTCAACGATATAATCGGTAGCCTCATCTTCGGCAACATGCCCAAAAAATCCGCCCAATGTCAGTGTGACTAAATTCTCCTGTGTGCTTTTTAAACTTTCGGTTAAACCATATACGGTTACCTCGAACGTATAATGCTCGTTAGGTTCCAGGTAAGGGATAAAAAATACCTGAGTGAGATCATCGGGGCCACTGATGGAATCCACCGGCAAAACCTCCACGCCATCTTTATTTGGAAACTTAACCTCTTTAAAACGAATATCTTCGGAAACGGCCATGGTCAGCATAATCGGAGCGGTTCGGTAGTCAGTGACATTGTAAACATGAATGGTGAAGGGGTTGGGCGCACCTACCCTCACGTTTGGCCTGCCCACCATATCGACAATGAAACCCGATTCAACCGGAACGCTTCCGTCTCCGGTGCTAATCACGAAATCGCCAAATTCGTTCATCATCGAAGTGGGCTTGTCCCAACGACCTATGGTAATCGTATTCTGAACGGTGTCGAGCACCGAAAATTCGCCCGCAGAAACCACTTCCCAGTTTTTACCTTCATCCGTCGAGCGATAGACTTTCAGGTTTTTCTCTTTCTTTCCGTTCAGCATCGACTCGTCGTAATACAACTTCAGGATATATGCTTTTACAGTGGCGGTTCCATCCGGACGAATCCGCCACCAGCGGCTCATTGATCCGGGCAGTCCCGGATAGGCTTGATTGCTGAATACCGAAACATTCAGCCCTTCAATCCGGTCGGTCCAGTCCCTAAGTTCGAGATCGGCAAAAGTGCCCTCAGCCCCCGTAAACGACCTGTACGACCAGCTATTATTTACCCGGTGATAGCGGTTAATCGTTCCATTGTTGGTCAATTTGGCTGCATCGGCACGCACATAAAGCGGCGAGGTTGAGGTTTTGCTCAACAGATTCAGCTTTCCGCCTTTTTTAATCTCAAAGTCTGCGTATACATCTATATCTCCTGAAACGTTAAGCTCCGAATCAACAATGACTTTTCCACCTGGTTTGTCGCTGTTCTCTGCCTGCATACAGTAAACATCGTAATAATCGCCTTTTACCGAGATGGTTTTACCGTTTGTAACCGGGTAAACAGTTGTAATCCCCGTTGATCCCAGGTTATCCGAATTTCCATATACATACAGGTACATTGACCGGGGTGCAAATTCTACGTTCCGTACCGTCACGGTGTCTTTATTCAAATTAGTATAATTGGTAAAGTTGCCTTTAACCCTCAACGTTTGTCGGTTTGCGTAGCTGCTTATTTTCCCTTTTTCAAGGGTCAGGTTCCCTTCCACAGTCAGGTCTTTAATGAATGCGTAAGAAGGACTTTTAACAGTAACATTACCGTAAATAATTCCTCCTACTATCGAATTTTCAAGATTCAAAACTCCCGTTCCATCAAAAACGACAGGGACATAAATCCCCGAAGACGAGCTTACACTGCCATAATAACTATCATAACGAATACTGTCAGCCATCAAATTCAGGCTGAAATTGTTCATTTTAATTTTTTTTGTGGTAGAAGGGTAGATATAAGCATTTTTAAAATACAGTGCCGACGCGGCCGTTAAAAATTCGTCCGACATACTCAGATTGACTTTTTTTGCCTCAATGACACCAAAACCTGAAATCTGCTGGCTTTGTCCCGAGAACGTCAGATTTCTGGGCTTTAGCACCCCGTTATTCACCAGGTTGCCCAACAAATCGACATCGAAATAATCGTTATAATCGACTATTTCGCCATTGTTAACCAGGTTGCCCGAAATGGTCAGGTAAGAAAGTCCTCCGGAGTTTTTCTCGCGAATAATTTTGCCTCCCGCATTAACTGTGAGATTCCTCATCTGATAGTTGGTGGAAGTGTAACTCTGGCCGTTGGCCGTCACTGTTGATGTAATAACCACATCGTCATTTTGCGTTGGAACCACATTGCCCACCCATGTAGATGGTTCCAGCCATTTTCCACCCTGTAATGTTGAAGTGATTGTTGCCGACATGGCATCCGGCATTTCGACCAACGAAACCAGCAGGAAAAGGAAAACCACTAGAATGTTTTCTGAAATCTTCATGTTTGTATTTTAAAAGGTTAGAATCGCTGAATTGGCTTTGTTGAATGAGAATTTAAAAGTATTTTAACCGTCATAACCAAAATTGATTATTGGTAAAACCTATTTTTAATTGGTAAAAAAACCAGTCAATTTAGCCTATTCAACCCTGCTTCGATGGTTTATGATCTGATTGTATATACGCCGATGTACGTCACTGCTTTCTGGGCAATTGTGTTGCTGGCATTGTCGGCAAGGCCAAACAAACCTCAAAAGTTTCTGGGTATTTTTATGCTGCTGGCATTCGGAGTTTACCTTTCGCATGCTCTTTATTTCAAAAATCAATATCAGTTATATCTTTATTTCGATCCTGTCTACACCTTCACTTCGCTGTCGGTTTATCCCATGTATTACTGGTATATCAAACGCCTGACATCAGAACAGGAAACGAATTACCGGAATCTGATCATGTTCGTTCCGGCAACTGTTTTGGCTTTGGCAGGTTCCATAACGCTGCTTGCAATGAATTCCGCTGAACGCTCGGATTACATTCAGGATTTTCTTTTCCAAAGCCGA
Source organism: Bacteroidota bacterium (assembly GCA_023393265.1). Classification (GTDB taxonomy): domain Bacteria; phylum Bacteroidota; class Bacteroidia; order Bacteroidales; family Prolixibacteraceae; genus Aquipluma. The sequence continues at coordinate 4,314 of JAEWME010000085.1, forward strand.
AAAGACAGCGGCGACGATATGCTGCTGCTGATTCAGATAACCATCTTTGTAACCAGCCGGATCGTGTTCATGATTCAGGTTGTTATCTTTCTGTTTTTGGGAAAGCGGCTTGTTTTGCGCCATAATGCCCGCATCGCAAATTTTTACTCAAACACCGAAAACAGGAAACTTGATTGGGTCAATGTTTTCTTGTACAGCTTTTTAGTCACTTCAATGATGAGCATGGTTTTTAATATCATCGGACGTTCCGTTTTTAATCATTCCTCTGTTTTGCTGATTATTCCTTCTGCCATTTTCAGCATCCTGCTATTCACAATCGGTTTTCAGGGACATATTCAGAACTATTCCGCCGAAGAAATAGATATTGCAGAAAATGTATCTCCTGAAGTCACCCTTCGGGAATATAACCAGGTTTTGCTCAGGGAAAAGCTTATATGGCTTTTCGAAGAAGACAAAATATTCAAGCAAACCGACCTAAAAATTACGCAGGTAGCGCTTGCCCTTCAAACGAACCGAACTTACGTATCGAACCTGATAAACACCGAATTCAAAGTAACCTTTTGCGAGTTTGTAAATAAGTACCGTGTCGAGGAAGCAAAAAAAATGCTCTCTGACACAAAACAACAGCAATTTACGCTCGACTTTATTGCTGAATCGGCCGGCTTCGGCTCTGTAAATTCCTTTATCCGCATCTTCAAAGATTTTGAGCAAATGACGCCGGGAAAATTTCGGGAAAAGAAGATTTTAGGATAAAGAATTAAATTCAACTTAAAATTCGCGGTTATCCAAAGCCTGCTGACATACTGTTGTCATAACCCTGCATTTCCTTTGTTTCAGTGAAAACAATCAAACAACTTTCAGAGACAACACAAATCTTATTTCATTCATTTAAAAACATTTAGCCATGGAAAAGAAAACTGTAGAAAAAACTTTGGTACTGTGTATTTCGCTCGACACCACACTGAAAGCTATGCACACCGATATTGGCGAATTGCCCAATGAACTGATTGCAAAAGCGATGGAACTTCAGCTCGAAATTGCCGGGCCGCAGATTTGGGTGTACGATGGCGCCGACGTCCAGCCCGATACTCCGTTGGAACTGACGATTGCTGTGCCGGTTGGCAAAAAATCGGGTGATCCGGAAAAATTCAGGTTTGGAGTATTTCCTGAAATGAGTTGCATCAGCGAAATTCACAAAGGTCCCTGGGCAAAACTGGGAGAAACATATTGCAAACTGATGCCTGCCATCGCACAGCAAGGCTACGTTTACACCGGAATTTCCCGCGAAGTTTACCACCTTTGCGATTTCGAAAACCAGGAAAACTGCATCACCGAAATACAAATAGAAGTAAGATGAACACCGAAATTAAAAACGATCCGCAGTTAATTGCCTACTGTGGATTGTATTGTGGTTCGTGCCGGAAATATTTATCGGGAAAATGCCCAGGTTGCAGGCAAATTCAAGGTAAACACTGGTGCAATATTCGAACCTGCAACATCGGGCAAAAGTTTAGTTCGTGCGCCGATTGCAGCCTCGAAACGCCCAATGCCTGCAAAAAATTCAACAATCCGATTTCGAAGGTCTTTGCGCTCGTGTTTGGTTCCAACCGCGAAAAATGTATCCTGACAATCCGTCAAAACGGCGCTGAATGGTATGCGGCGCACATGGCCGAAACACGCCAGCAGTCGCTGAAAAGTAAGTCGTAGGATAAATTGTTACGGGTTACGAGATGCAGGTTACGGGTTAATGAGCAACCCGAAATGTTTTCCAAAAGCTTTTGCCTTTATACTTTTAACTTTTAACTTGGTGTTATGAACCACATCGAGCGACTGAATGCCATTTTGATTCACCTGCAAAGCAAGCGTATTGTGAAAGCCTCGGAAATTGCTGAGCGCTTTGGCATCAGTTTGCGCACGGTTTACCGCGACATCCGCGCGCTCGAAGAATCGGGCGTTCCAATTGGTGCCGAAGCCGGTGTAGGTTATTTCCTGATGGACAGTTACAAGTTGCCGCCGGTGATGTTTACGCGTGAAGAGGCATCCGCCCTGCTGTTCGGTGAAAAGCTAATTGAAAAAATGTCGGACAACGAGGTAAAAAAACAATTCTGCTCGGCGTTGTTCAAGATAAAAGCCATCCTGAATCCGGAAGAAAAAGACCGCCTCGAAAAACTGAACAGCCAGATCGCTGTGCTGCATTTTTCTCCCGCACAAAACAATAATCAGCTCTACTTGCACGAGATTCAGCAATCGCTGGTACAAAAACAGGTGCTCGATGTTGAATACCAAGCCCGGTATGGCAGCGAAATATCGACACGACAACTCGAACCGGTTGGATTGTGCAATTATGCCTCGCGCTGGCACTTATTTGCCTGGTGCCGCCTGCGCAGCGAATACCGCGACTTCAGGCTCGACCGGATTAAAAGCCTTAAAATTTCCGACGAAAGTTTCAAGGGAAAACAGCACATCAGCATGGACGAATTTATCCGGCGAACAGAAGTGGTTTCCGGCGAGGTGAATATCTCGCTCGTCGTTCCGCGGAGCCGACTGCAATTGATTGCAGAATCGAAATACTGGTATGGTTTCACTGAAGAAGAAGACATCGACGATCAATATTGCAGACTCCATTTTTCGAACACCGAATTCAGAGGTTTTGCACTGTGGATCATCAGTTCGGGCTCATTTGCCAAAGTGGAAAAACCCAACCAGCTCAGGCAAATTCTTGATGAATTTATTTCAGCAATTGTAGAGAACTATAGCTGAAAGTAGGGTATATTGAGGGTTTCACTTAAAGTGAAGCCCTCAATAAGCTTTAACTACACTACTTCAGGCAAAACATAAGGAGCGCGATATTCACGGCTAAGCATTGCATTGGCGTCGTCGATGTCGCTTCCGATAAACCGTTCAGCCACCGGATCGAAATCGAGTTGCTTGCCCAAACGGTACGAAATGTTTCCGAGATGCGCCAGCGACGAAGCCAGGTGACCTGTTTGAACCGGTCCGTTCTGAATACTCATGTCGCGTGCCCGGATGGCATCAAACCAGTTTTTGAAGTGCAGAGTAAGTTCGCCTTCTTCCGACCGCGACGGACCTTTTTCGCGTTTTTCACCCAGATAAGTTTCGTAGGTTCCGTAGCCTTTAATCACCATGTAACCCTTGTCGCCATAAAATAGGTTGCCTACTCCGGCACCATCTTCGAGGTTGGTGCACCAGTTGCGCACTTCAAACTGAATGATTTTCTTTTCTTTCGGATAATGGTAAATTGAAGTTTGTATTTCAGGAACTTCCTTGCAATCGTCCCACAAAAATTTTCCGCCCATCGAGGTGATTCGTTCCGGCAAATGGTCAACGCCCAGTCCCCACATGCACAAATCGGTCTCGTGAATGCCCTGATTGCCTACATCTCCATTCCCGTAATTCCAGTGCCAGTGCCAGTTGTAGTGCACCAGGTTTCGGCTAAACGGCCGCATGGGAGCCGGTCCACACCACAAATCGTAGTTCAGACCCTCAGGAACTGCCGAAATGCCTTTGTTGCCAATGTCGGGCCGCCAGCGGTACACCAAACCACGCGACATGTAAACGCGCCCAATCAATCCATCCTGAAGGTGCTGCATGGCCTCCCGAATAGCCACCGAGCTGCGAAGCTGCACCCCGTGCTGAACAATGCGGTTGTATTTATAAGCAGCTTCAATCATTTTGCGGCCTTCGTAAATATTGTGCGTGGCCGGTTTT
>JAEWME010000153.1 GCA_023393265.1 Bacteroidota bacterium
GCCGAGCAACGCATCAAGGAAATCGGCATCCGCAAAGTAAACGGTGCCCGTGTTTCCGAGATATTAACCATGCTCAACAAAGAATTTGTGGGCTGGGTTGCCGTTTCGTTTGTTGTTGCTACTCCTATTGCCTGGTATGCCATGAATAAATGGCTGGAAAACTTTGCCTATAAAACTACCTTGAGCTGGTGGATTTTTGCACTCGCTGGGCTGCTAGCATTGGGAATTGCGCTGCTCACGGTTAGTTGGCAAAGCTGGAAAGCAGCAACGCGGAATCCGGTGGAAGCGTTGCGGTATGAGTGAAGTATTGAACAATTATATGGTTTGATAAATACAATGATTTCAGAAAAACAATAAACAGGAAACTATCATTAACCATGAACCATCAACTTAAAATTGCAATTGGGAACCTTAGGCTCTCGTCGCTCACCACCATGCTTAATCTGGTGGGGCTTACCTCTGCTTTTGCGGCTTTTGTCCTCATAATGCTTTATGTCTGGAATGAAAGACATTTCGATCAGTTCAATAAAAATTACAGTGAAATCTATCGCATCGAAGTACAGGGACCGGCCAGCCCCAAGCCATCTGTTTTTTTGCTTGGACCAACCGGGAAAACTTTCGCTGAAGAGTTCCCGGAGATTTTGGCTTCTACAACCTACATGCCCTGGGGAAAATGGACGCCACAACTTTTTTCGTGGGAAACTACTTCCGGAGAGACTAAAAACTATGAGGATTATTCTTATTCGGATGAGAAGCTGACCGACATTTTCTCTTTCAATTTTATAGCGGGAAAACAACAACAACCTTTGCTCGATCCAAATTCGGCGATTGTTTCAGAAGGCTTTGCCCGTAAGGCATGGGGAAGTACCGATGCCGTTGGCAAATTGCTGAAAAAGGGAGACGAAACATATACTGTTTCTGCGGTGTTTGCCAATTTGCCCGAAAACTCGGTGTTGCAGAGCCGTATTGTGTTGCGCCTGCCCGAAACAGGATGGTTGGGGCAAGCGGTTAAAGAGTGGAATATCACGAATTATCCTCAGTTTATTTTGGTTAAAGCGGGTACCGATCCGAAACTTTTGAACGAGAAGATAAACCGTCAGTCGATCGTGCGCTCGAAGTACAGTTTTTATCAGCGTGGCACCGAAACGGCAACGCTTATAGCCCGTCCGCTAAGCGAATTGCGATTCAATCAGGAAACAGCCGAAACGCCCATGTTTACTTCAAACAGCCGAGTATTTGTCGATTCGTTGTTTTGGGTGGGAATTCTCATCCTGGCTGTTGCGCTGATTAATTTCATCAATTTTGCCACTGCCAACATTCCCCGAAGAATTAAAAGAATCAATATCTCGCGCATTCTCGGAAGCGGCAAATGGTCAACTTTACAAACCTTTTTTTCTGAAACCGCCATTGTTTTCCTGATGGCCTACCTGGTTGCTGTGGGGCTGGCTTTCCTGGTGAACGACGCGTTCTCCGCCCAGGTTCTGGGCTACAGGCTGCCATTTTTCGAACGCTGGAACCTGCTGGTTATTTTTGGTTTTATTATCCTGATGCTCGCGGCGTTATCTGCCATTTACCCGGCATTGTACAGTTTGCAGAGCAAAGTTTCAGGAGGGATGAAAAGCGTCAAAGTAAATTCGAAGGTTAATTTTCGCGGCGTTCTTTCTGTGTCGCAGTTTACGGCCACAATTGTACTCATCTCGGTTTCAGTTTTGGTGATCAAACAGGTCGTTTTTATGCGCGACACCAATCTTGGTTTCAGTAAAAGTAATATGCTTGTGATTCCCGTGGATGGAGATTTGGCTGCCAATCTGCAGCAATTTAAAGACGAGCTGAAAACAAGTCCATATGTTACCGATGTTGCTTGCTCGCGCGCTGTCCCGGGAGTGGCCCAGGAAATGCAAACTTTCAATGTTGATGGGAAAAGCTGCTCAATTTGGTCGTGGGCAGTTGATGATAACTATATGAATATAATGGATTTTAAGGTCGTCGAAGGCCGTAATTTTCTGAAGGACAGTAAAGCTGAAACCGGGAATGCTATTTGCAACGAAGCCGCGGCGCGCGAATTTGGCTGGAAACTGAACACGCAGGTTGGTGGTGGCAGGATTGTCGGAATCATGAAAGATTTCAACTTCGTTTCGCTTCGCGAACAGGTAGAACCTTTTATGTTTTGGTGCTCGAACGAGCCCAGACAGTTTTATTCCATAAGCCTGAAACTGGCTGGTAACAACAAGGAGAAGGCACTGGCCGACATCGAAAAAATGTATAATAAATTAAATCCGAAGCAACTGTTTCGATATTATTTCCTCGACGATCACCTGAACCTGTTGTACTCAAAAGAAAACCAGCAAGCCAAATTAATCACGGCGTTCAGCCTATTGTCGGTTATCGTTTCTGTTCTGGGAATTTTGGGTCTTTCGATTTTTATGTGTCAGTACAAAGTGAAAGAAATTGGCGTGCGTAAAGTGAATGGAGCCAGGGTTTCGGAGGTAATGGCTATGCTGAACCGCGACTTTGCAAAATGGGTGGTCATTGCTTTTATAATAGCCACTCCAATTGCTTACTACGCCATGAATGAGTGGCTCGAAAGCTTTGCTTACAAAACCAGCCTCAGTTGGTGGATTTTTGCGCTGGCAGGTTTGCTGGCTTTGGGAATTGCGATTCTCACGGTTAGTTGGCAAAGCTGGAAAGCAGCCACCCGGAATCCGGTGGAAGCGCTGAGGTACGAATAAATTAAACTTTAAAAATAGAACGTTATGAACCTTTTATTTTTCAGGAATAGCATCCGGTTTTTATTCAAGAAGAAAAATTACCTGTTGATCAATCTTTTAGGACTTGGAATTGGAATGGCTTCATTCCTGATTTTATTCCTTTATGTATACAATGACTTTACGTACAATTATTTCAATAAAAATCTGGCAAATATTTATCGGGTGCGAGAAGGTTCCGGAGTACAAACAAAAGGAACTTTTTTCCCGAAAATCGTTGAACAGGTTCCTGAAGTGGAAAATGGTTCGCGGATTTTCGAGTGGGATGGATTTCGTGTGAGTTATGGTGATAAGATGTTCGAAGAGAAAATCAAATATGTCGATAAGGGTTTCTTCTCGGTATTCTCTTTTCCTTTCGTGGAAGGGCCTGTCGGTAATGGTATTGCCGATAAATATGGCGTTGTTATAAGCCGCGAGTTCGCTCAGAAATATTTTGGCAACGAACCTGCACTTGGGAAAAAACTCCAGGTGCGTTTCGACAATATTTTTCTTCAGGTGAACGGAGTTGTTGATATTCCTCAGAACTCATCGATTAAGTTTAACCTGATGGCTTCGTATGAAACGGGAGAGCAAATTTCGCCCTGGATCAAAGGTGTGCACGACTGGTATAACACTTTTTCGGCGACCTATCTGCTGCTTCGCGATGGAGCCAATCCGAAGGCTGTTTCGGCTAAATTACAGCAAATTGCTGACGCAAATTTCCAGACCGGCGGAGGAAAAGTTCCTGAAATCAACCTATTGCCTTTTGCCGATTTTCATGCAACAGAAGAATCGAACCGGACACTGATTATCATCCTCAGTATTATTGCAATTGGAATTTTGTCCATCGCGATGGTTAATTTTATAAACCTCACGGTCACCAATTCACTTGGCAGGGGAAAAGAAATTGGAATTAAAAAAGTTGTCGGAGCGGGAAAATGGTTTCTCTTCCGCCAAATCATTTCCGAATCGCTGATGGTGAGCTTTCTGTCGCTTCTCATAGCCTGTTTCCTTACCGAATTTTTCCTTCCAACGTTCAATCAGTTATTCAATACGCAACTGCATTTCAATGTATTTTCAAACAATACATTACTGTTTTTGCTACTGGCGGTTTGGTTGTTTGTTGGAAGTGTTGCCGGCTTGATTTCTGCATTTATGAGTGGTCAGACA
>JAEWME010000178.1 GCA_023393265.1 Bacteroidota bacterium
TTAACAACGACGAACTCGGAATGGCCGTTTTGCTCAAAAAAGACGAGGTTACCAAAGTGGCGCGCACCACCGATATCGACTTCTACAAACTTGGTTACCGCACCGTAGATGAGAAACAATTCAGTAACGTCATATCACAAACTTATTATGTAGCCCAGCAAATCGACCCAGAAAAACCTGCAAGGCACTATTTCTTTGCAGTGTGGGGACTTGAAAATGAGAAATGGAAGAACCTGGACAATTTTGAGGCATACATTTCGGAACAGGCTGATTTACTGAGTAACCCTATTCAACGTCTTAACTAGACCTTCGCTAAGACTAAATGTCGGGGGATAGAGGCCAGACGAAAGTTTGGTTCTTTATCCCTTTTTTATTTCGGAGGGTGCCTTCTATTTTTTATATTTAGTCCGAATTACGATCACACTTTTTCATGGCACTGAATTATATCTGGATTTTTTTCTTCATTGTTGCCTTCATTGTCGGTTTGGTGAAACTCATTTTAATGGGTGATACCACCATTTTCCCTGCCATGATGAATTCAACTTTCAGCATGGCCAAAACTGGGTTCGACATTTCTCTCGGCCTTACCGGCGTTTTGACTTTGTGGATGGGAATCATGAAAATTGGTGAACGCGGCGGAATTGTCCAGATTTTTTCGAAGCTGGTAGGGCCTTTCTTCAACAAGCTTTTTCCATCACTTGGGAAAGATCATCCGGCTTATGGCTCTATCATGATGAACATTGCTGCCAACATGCTGAACCTCGACAACGCGGCAACACCCATGGGATTGAAAGCCATGAAAGAAATGCAGGAATCTAATTCGTCGAACGACACTGCTTCGGATGCACAAATCATGTTCCTGGTGATTAACGCCTCGGGGCTGACAGTAATTCCGGTGAGCATCATGGTTTATCGCTCACAAATGGGGGCTGCGAATCCATCCGACATTTTTATCCCGATTTTGCTTGCAACTTTTTTCTCCACCTTAGCGGGCATGATTTCTGTTGCCTGGCGTCAGAAAATCAATATGTTCGATAAAACGATCCTCTCCTACCTTGGCGGGATCACTGCCTTCATCGGTGCCATTATCTGGTATTTCTCCGGATTACCCAAAGAGCAAATTCAAACCATTTCAAGCGTGGCGAGCAACGTCATTATTTTTTCGGTCATCATTTGCTTTATCCTGATGGCCCTCCGGAAAAAGGTGAACGTTTACGACGCCTTCATCGAAGGGGCCAAAGAAGGTTTTTCGACGGCTATCATGATTATTCCATACCTGATTGCCATGCTGGTTGCCATTGGCGTTTTCAGAACTTCAGGAGCCATGGACTGGATTATTTCAGGCATTAGCAAAACGTTCCACCAGTTAGGCATCAACACCGATTTTATACCGGCATTGCCCACCGCGCTGATGAAACCACTAAGCGGAAGCGGTGCCCGCGGAATGATGGTGGATGTGATGAAGAGCTATGGAGCCGATTCGTTTGCAGGCCGCGTTGCCTGTACAATACAGGGTGCAGCCGATACAACCTTTTACATTCTGGCGGTATACTTTGGATCGATCGGGATAAAAAATACCCGCTATGCGCTCACATGCGGGTTAATTGCCGATTTTGTCGGAATCGTTGCTGCCATCCTGATGGCGTATCTTTTCTTCTACTGATGAATGACAGATTGATTTACTAGTGCATTGATATATCCCATTCAATCCATCGCATCGTAAACAACAACCTTTTCCCAAAGGTGCTGGCAATCTTCGACAAACTTCAGGTGAATCGGGTGAGTTTGATAGGCATCCTGATCTTCTTTTCCTGAAAAAAATGCCATATACGAATAAGTAAATGAGTCATCGACAACCTCACGCGGAGATTGCACCGGCCGACCAATGTGGTAGGACTTTATGTGCGGAACAGTCACCAAAGCTTGAAGTCCCTGTTCAAATTCAGCACAGGCATCGGCATTTTGAGGCTCTTTCAGCCAGAAAAAAACATGATGTACAAAGGTGTGATTGGTTTGTTCTTTGGAAGAGGCTTTTCCGGTAACAGGAAAAAATCCCGTGACAGCCATCCCGGCAGCCACTTTCATGACAAACGTTCTGCGGTCTTCCATTTTTAAAATGTTTTTACGACTTGCCTTATCTGTACAAGCCTGGTTAAAAGTCCTTCCAGCAAATCGAGCCGAAGCATATTGGCGCCATCGGATTTTGCGTTGGCCGGATCGGGATGTGTTTCGATAAAAATACCATCAACCCCAACCGCAATCCCGGCGCGGGCAATGGTTTCAATCAGTTGTGGCTGTCCTCCTGTCACTCCGTTGGCCTGGTTGGGCTGTTGCAGCGAATGCGTGATATCCAGAATCACCGGGCAGTTATTCTGTTGCATCTCCGGAATTCCACGATAGTCAACGATCAAGTCATGATAGCCAAAAGTCGAGCCACGCTCGGTGAGATAAACACTGTCGTTTCCACTTTCGCGCACTTTGGTCACAGCAAATTTCATGGCTTCAGCCGACAAAAACTGGCCTTTCTTGATATTCACAGCTTTGCCCGTTTCGGCAGCAGCAACCAGAATGTCGGTCTGGCGGCAAAGGAAAGCCGGAATCTGGAGCATATCCACATATTCGGCAGCCATTGCTGCTTCAGGAGCAGAATGGATGTCGGTTACAGTTGGAATGTCGAAGGTTTCACTCACTTTCCGGAGTATTTTCAGTGCTTTTTCGTCTCCAATTCCGGCAAACGAATCGAGACGGGAGCGATTGGCTTTTCGGTACGAACCCTTAAAAATATAGGGAATCTGCAACTTGTCGGTGATCGAAACTATTTTTTCGGCTATGTCGAGCGCCATTTGCTCTCCTTCAATGGCACAGGGCCCGGCGAGCAATAGAAAGTTAGAACCTGAGTATTTTAATTTTGGTATCATTGAATCATTTTTACACGAAGATAGAGGATTTTCGGCATCAAGGCTTATGCAGAAATAAAAAAGGGAACAATCCGCTTACGAACTGTTCCCTTTTTTCGTTCCGGAAAAGCCGGTTAAAAATCATGACTGAAACTTAGCCCGATTATATTGGTCGTTTCGTCTTTTACACGGTTATCCTGCAACCTGTAAAATGCGCTAACCTCGTTCTTTTTGGTGATACTGTATGCCAATCCGCCTGTATAACGGATTTTGTCAATGTCTTTCAATCCTCCTGAAATGCTTTCTTTTTCGAGATCGGTAACTGATTTGTCATTGAAAAGCTCGACAGAAATGAACGGATTTAATTTGATTCCTTTGATGTTGTAATCTACTTTTGCCCGATACCTCAATTCTGTCGCATTGCTTCCTGCATCAAGTTCACGCGTGTATCTTACCCTTCCCTGTACCGAAAAACGCAAAAAGTCGAATCCCGATTTCAGGTCAAGCGCCATGCGGTTATAGGAGTTTTTTCCCTTGTAGGCACCAGATTTCTTTTTATAATCCCATTCTTCTTCGAAGCGATAATACCCTGCAACTGTTAGATATTTGAATGCTTTGTATGAAAAACCACCTTCGAGGATGTATGAATCCATTTTGTAATCGCCCAGCAAGCGCAATTCAGGAT
>JAEWME010000216.1 GCA_023393265.1 Bacteroidota bacterium
TGCTGTCTAAAATACAGGCATTCAAGATAGAGAAAATACAATTGAAAACAATTCTTCCGATCTGGTTATTGCTGAAAAGTTCCTGCTTAGCCGAGCAACACATCAGCCAGTTCGTCGACTGTTTCGGCAAAATAATCGGGATTGCATCCGGCAAGCGTTTCCTCTGTTCCAAATCCATAGCCAACTGCCAGCGAAGCAATTTCGTTTTCGCGGGCGCCAATCATGTCGTAGTGTGTGTCGCCCACCATCACAACTTTCGGCGACGGGGCAATCTGGTTTTTCGTCAATAGTTGTTCAATCAGCAAGCCTTTTGCCGAGTGCTTTCCGGACGGTTCGGCCCCAACCAGGTCGTCGATGTAACGATCGAACCCAAAATGACGGATAATCATCCACGCATATTTTTCAAGTTTTGAAGTCACTACATAAACCTTCGTTCCTGAGAAATGTAACTCCTCAAGCAGGTCCAGAATGCCGGGATAGGGTTCATTTTCAAAAAGTCCCTTCTCCCCAAAATAAACCCTGAAATGTTCCACTGCCAACTGCGTGTTGCGCTCATTCAGCCCGAACAAGTTTTTAAAACCATCCTGAAGCGGCGGTCCGACAAATTTTTCCAGTATTTGATCGTTGTATCCATAGAGCTGCATTTGTTTCAGGGCATATTTCAGTGAGTTGCCGATTCCCTGGCGAGGGTCGGTCAGTGTTCCGTCGAGGTCGAACAGGATATGAGTAAAATTGGGCATACTAGTAATTATTATCGAGAGGCTGGTTTAAAAGTTTTAAAAATCGCGACACTCGTCATTCCGAATTAATTTCGGAATCTGAAAATCGATGCGATAAGATCCTGAAACAAGTTCAGGATGACTGACGAAATGACTTTCGAGAGCCTCCATTATCAACTCAACAATTATTCTTCGGGATTGAGATTAATCCAGATTCGCTTTTTGCTGCGGCTGGCATTTCGGGCTTTAACTTCCAGCTCATCAAAGTCGCCCTTTCGTGATGCCACGAAAGCTTTAAATGCTTCTTCCGATTCCCACTCGTCGATTACGAGAAAAGTTCCGTCACCCTCGCCACTTTCGAGCACATCAGTACCCTCGTAGCCTGGAGCCTGGGCGAAAAACTTCACCCATTCGCCTTTCGGATCATAAAACTGCTCGAACTTTTCGCGTTCTTTAAATTTCACCTTCAGTTCCCAAATCACCTGATACATATAGTTCGTTTTTGTGTTTTACCTACCATCGGCCATTCAAGCCTTCCTCAAGCGCCTTCGTGTAATTCCCGACATTAAACCGGTATAGTGATGGCGCTTTGTGCGCGCCTCCCGATTTCACTTCATCCAGCTTATCAAGAATATTATAAGACCGCATCTTTCTCATAAAATTTCGCCGGTCGAGTTCGCACCCAAGGATCGTTTCGTACAATTTCTGAAGCTCGGGCATCGTGAACTTTTCGGGAAGCAAGTTATAGCCGATTGGTTGAAATAACAGTTGCTGCCGCAATGTTTCGAGCGCTTTATCGAGAATCTGGCGGTGATCCATCATCAAATGACCAACATCGGTGAGGCTAACCCAATCGCAGTGGTCGGAGAGCACATCGGGCTGAGGCTGCACTTTCGAGTATTCGACCAGCGCATAAAACCCAACGGTAATAAAACGTTGGTCGAAAAACGACTGTTCGGGAGAATTCTGCCCAAACTCAATAACGTCCGACACCGCGGGATTTTTATCCGACCTTCGCGGATCGCTGAAAATGTGGAACTGTTTCAGAAAAATACTGCCAAGTCCGGTTCGTTCCTGTAACACGCGGCTGGCTGCTACTTCCATCGATTCGTCGCTGTAAACAAATCCGCCGGGCAACGCCCATTCCCGGGTTTTCTTCATCCGGAGCAATAAAACTTTAAGTTGATTTTCGTGAAAACCAAACACCACGCAATCGAGCGAAAGATGGTTAACCAACTGTTTTTTATTTTCCTGATTTTGCGGCACGCGAAAAAGTGTTTACTGCAAAAGTAGAATTAATCCAGCGGTATTTTGATTAATCAATTAAAAAAGACTACTATTGTGTCTAATCGACACAATATGAATTTTGAATTTGTATCATCCACAATAAACGCTAAATTTAAAGAGGTATAAAAAGATCGCCTCCTCAATCAGACGGACGATCAATCTTCTGATGAACAAACTACAAACTAAATAGTAACATTATGAAAAAACGCTTTCTATCAGTAATTTGTATATTCCTAATAGGTACAAGTGCATTTGCGCAGCAGGCACTTTGGGGTGGGGCTCAGATTATTTCGCCCGAAGTGAATCCGGATCACTCGGTCACTTTTCGTTTCATGGCACCTACAGCCGACACGGTTCAAATAACAGGAGATTTTCTTCCAACCCGAAAAATGAAAACACAGTGGGGCGAATTCGATGGTCCCGGAAAAGCAAACTTGGTTAAAGATAGCAAGGGAATTTGGAGCTTCACTTCGGCTCCGCTCGCATCCGATTTGTTCAGCTATTCATTTATCGTTGACGGTTTAAATACAACTGATCCGAACAATGTATACAAGATCCGCGACGTGGCTTCGGTGTTCGATGTTTTTATTGTTGGCGGTGGAAAAGGCGATCTGTACCAGGTAAACAAAGTGCCTCACGGCTCGGTTACACGACGCTGGTACGACTCTCCCGGGAACAACATGACGCGCCGGATCACCATTTATACTCCTCCCGGATATGAAACAAGCAAGGATAAATATCCGGTTCTGTACCTGTTACATGGGATGGGTGGCGACGAAGAAGCCTGGATTGCGCTTGGCAGAACAGCACAGATACTCGATAACCTGATTGCACAAGGAAAAGCCAAACCAATGATTGTGGCAATGCCTAACGGGAATGTGGCACAGGAAGCAGCTCCCGGCGAATCGAGCCTTGGATTTTATAAACCAACGATGCAACTTCCAAATACCATGGATGGCAAGTATGAAGAGACTTTTCCTGACATCATCAAATTTGTGGAAAGTAATTACCGGGTGAAAGCGGATAAAGCAGACCGTGCCATTGCCGGTTTGTCGATGGGCGGCTACCACTCGTTGCACATTTCCAGGTACTATCCGAATACATTCGATTATGTCGGTCTTTTCTCGGCTGCGATTTTACCCAACGACAAAGTAAATTCGAAGGTCTACGAAAACTTCGACACGACACTGGAGGCTCAGATGAAAAACGGCTACAAGCTATACTGGATCGGAATTGGCAAAAGTGATTTTCTCTACAAAGCCAACACCGAGTATCGCGAAAAGCTCGATAAAATTGGGATGAAATATACTTACGTTGAAACCGAAGGTGGCCACACCTGGACCAACTGGAGGGTTTACCTGTCGCAATTTGCACCGCTGCTTTTTAAATAAACGAACTTCATAAAAAGTCACTGGAAAACTGCCAGTGACTTTTCTTTTCAGAATCTCTCTTAAAACAACCTATAATGAAACTAAAATCTATTCTATTTTGCCTGATATTTTTCGTTTCATTCCATGCGGGAATTCAGGCACAGCAAGTCTTCAAAAACAACGACCTGACCATCATTAAGCTTGAAAAGAATGTCTGGGTGATCGAGACTTCAGACATGACGACCATGTACCTCATTGAAGGGACTAAAAAAGCCATGCTCATTGACACTGGCACCAAATGCGAAAAGCTGGATTCGATCATAGGACTGATCAGCCAAAAACCACTATATGTGGTCATTACCCATGCACATGGCGATCATGCCGGAAACATCAGATTTTTCAAAGAAATATACCTGCATCCGGCTGATACTGTTTTGCTCAGTAAAACATACGCGGGCAAAGTGAATTTCGTGAAGGACGGCGACATTTTTGATCTAGGTGATACCAAAATGGAAGTCGTTCATACACCGGCACACACACCCGGCTCAATCGTTTTGATCGACCGTAAGGCCGGAACTTGCTACTCAGGCGACGCTTTTGGTTCCGGACAGGTATGGCTTCAGTTGAAACCATTTTCCCCGATGAAAACCTATATCGAATCGTGCAAAAAGATGGTGAAACTAATGGACGAAGGGATCACCAAAATTTACTGTGGCCATTATCCGTATGTAAAAAAAGCGTACGACCGAAAATACATTACCGACATGCGCACGCTGGCCGAACAGCTTCTGAACGGGACAGCCCCAACACCGGTTCCGCACACCCAAAAGGTAGCCATTGCCGGGAAAAACCCCATGATGGTCACCCTCAACGAAGCAACAATCGTGTACGACCCCGAACACCTTCAATAAAATCTTTGAGCCCATGAAAAACCTTTTCCTTTTCGTTTCAATTCTCATGTGGGCAGCCTGTTCGAAAACACAGCCTATAATCGATGTCAACTCGGTAAAAACGCAGGCGGGCCTTGTCTCCGGAAAAACATCCGACGATCAGGTTGTAAAAATTTTCATGGGCATTCCGTTTGCAGCACCACCCATTGGCGACCTCCGCTGGAAAGCCCCGCAACCGGTCCAGCCCTGGGACGGAATAAAAAACTGTATCGAAAATCCGCCATCGGCCATGCAAGCGCCCCCAAAGCCGTTTTACTGTTGGTCGAAAGAATTTATGGCTCCTGAAAGTCCAATTAGCGAAGATTGCCTTTACCTGAATATATGGACTACCGCCCAAACCAGTCAGGATAAATTGCCGGTAATCGTCTGGATTCACGGCGGCGCATTCACCGGCGGATCAGGAACTGTTCCGTTGTATAACGGCGAGAACATGTCACGAAAAGGAGTTGTCTTCGTGACAATCAATTACCGGCTGGGAATTTTTGGCTTTTTTGCCCATCCTGAACTTTCTGCTGAATCGGATTTAAAAATTTCAGGAAACTTTGGCATTCTCGACCAGATTGCGGCCCTCCGGTGGGTGAAGGAAAACATTTCGGCATTTGGCGGCAACCCGGACAACGTGACCATCGACGGACAATCGGCAGGTTCATTCAGCGTAAATATGCTGATGGTTTCGCCGCTTGCCAAAGGATTGTTTCAGAAGGCCATTGGGCAAAGCGGCGGCATGTTTGGTAAACAACGTATGTCGGGAATGTCGCTCAAAGCAGCAGAAGAAAACGGCAAAATGCTAACTGAAAAACTTGGCAATATTTCTGTCACAGGATTGAGAACCATCCCTGCTGATTCGCTTCAAAAAATTTCAGGAAGATTTGGTTTGTCTATCGACAGTGTAGTGATTTTACCATCCTACGAGACATTTGCCGATGGCAAAATGAACGATGTGCCGCTCATCTCCGGATGGAATGCCGACGATGCTGTTTCGGCCGGACCAATGCCAAAAGCCGAAAATTTTAAAGCGATGGCGAAGCAAAGATATGGCGACAAAGCCGCGGAATTCCTGCAACTATTTCCTGCAAACAACGACGAAGAAGCCGCCAGTTCTCAAAAGCTGGTTTCTCAGCTTTCGTTTGGCTGGAACAACTATGCCTGGAC
>JAEWME010000243.1 GCA_023393265.1 Bacteroidota bacterium
CACCGAATACGGTGTAGGCTGGCTCCCTTTGGGCGGATACGTGAAGATTTCAGGAATGATTGATGAATCGATGGACAAGGAAGCGATGAAGCTACCACCGCAACCGCACGAATTCAGGTCGAAAAAAACGTGGCAGCGACTGCTCATTATGTTGGGCGGTGTGCTCATGAACTTCATCTTGGCCTTCATTATTTATATTGGTATTTTGTATGCGTGGGGAGAGCAATACCTGCCTACGGCCAACGCCAAATATGGCATCGAAGTCGATTCGGTTGGAATGCAGGTTGGTTTCCAGAATGGAGATAAAATACTTGCCGTAGCCGGACAACCAGTTGAAGATTTTCACAAAATCGTGCCAACCATTATTCTCGACAAAGCTAAAACAGTGGAAGTTGAGCGCGACGGACGCCAAATGGAAGTAGAAATTTCGGACGAAGATCTGGCACTGATGATCAGGAGTAAGGGCGTGCTATCGTTCCGTATTCCGTTCGACTATAAAATTGCCAAGCTCGCGAAAGACTCCCCCGCGAAAAAAGCCGGGCTCGAAGTTGGCGACCGCATACTGGGAATGGACAGCCTGAAATACGAATTCAACGACCAGTTCCGGGCTGCGCTGAAACAAAACATTGGCAAAGAAGTTAAACTGGACGTTTTAAGGGGTTCTCAGGAAATGAATGTTGCAATGGTAATTCCTGAAACCGGACTGCTCGGTATCCAGCTCGATCAGGATCTCGAAAAAGTATTCGAATTCAAAACCATCAGCTACGGGCTGCTCGAATCTATTCCTGCCGGAATTTCAAGAGGAATTAATACCATTAACGATTACCTGAAACAATTTAAACTGATATTCTCGCCAAAAACAAAAGCCTATGAAAGTCTCGGTGGTTTTATCGCTATCGGTAATATTTTCCCGGGTGTATGGAGTTGGTATTCTTTTTGGAGCATGACTGCATTCCTTTCTATTATTCTTGGCGTGATGAACTTGTTGCCAATTCCGGCATTGGATGGCGGACATGTAATGTTCCTGCTTTTCGAGATGATCACGGGACGGAAACCTGGCGATAAATTCCTCGAATATGCCCAAATTGTTGGAATGGTACTATTGCTTACGCTGGTTGTTTATGCCAATGGAAATGACATTTTTAGGCACTGGGGCGATTTTCTGAATCTTTTTAAATAAAGTCCCGATTTTATTATTTTTGCTACTTTTGCAAAAACCATTTAAACGTAAAAATATGAACTTACTAATTATTGCCGGTATTATTGGACCTCAGGAACTTATCGTAGTTTTGGTGGTGGTAGTTTTGATGTTTGGCGGTACCAAGATTCCTGAATTAATGAAGGGACTTGGCAAAGGCATTAAAGAATTCAAAAATGCTTCGAAAGCTGACGATGACGAACCAAAAAAGAACGCTGAGAAAATAGAAAAATAATAAAAAGAACCCCGCCCAAGCGGGTTTTTTTTTGAATCCGGCATAAACCGGATTCTGCTAAAGCCTGACTTGAAGCAATTTCTGGTAAGGTTTTTGAAGGCTCCTAACCGTATCAAAAATAAATCCAATGAAAAGACTTATTAGCAATCTGATTTTACTTGTCGTTGTATCATCAGTTTTTTTCTCGTGCAAAAACGATAAAGGCGCGCGTCTTGAAACCATTTCGGGCAGGGCCGGTGAAGTTTTTGTAGTGCTCGGAAAAGAAACATGGAAAGCGAAGACAGGAGAACTGATCCGCGGAGTGTTGGCCCAGCCTCAGTCGTCATTGCCGCAGGCCGAACCGATGTTCGACCTCACCAATGTTCCGCCGGAAGCGTTTGTCAACGTTTTTAAAAAAGGAAGAAATATTCTCATGATCAAAATTTCGCCAACCTACACCGAGTCGAAAGTTGAGTTTTCCAACGACATCTGGGCTTATCCGCAGGCAGTCGTGAGCATTCAGGTTAAATCAACCGAAGATTTTGAAAGTCTTTTCAAAGAAAACAGCGAAAAAATCATGTCATTTTTCCTGAAAGCAGAAAAAGATCGGCTGAAGACGACTTACAAAAACATGCCGGAAAAAAGCGTTTACAAAACACTGCTCGACGAATTCCATATTCAACTTTATGCGCCCAACGGCTTTCAAATAGTGAAGAGAGACTCAACGTTTGCCTGGATTCGGTATGATACACCGCAAATAACCCAAAACATATTTGTTTACACTTATCCGTACGACTCAGACAGCACGTTCACCGAAAAATTTCAGGTTGGAATGCGAAACGTAATCACGAGGAAAAATATTCCGGGACCTTCAGCCGGTTCTTATATGACCACAGAGATGGAACTTCCCCGCGACTTCAATATCCTGAAGTACAACGGAAACTATGCAAGTGAAATGCGCGGGCTTTGGTATGTCGAACACGACTTTATGGGAGGGCCATTTATCAGTCTTTCGGTGCTCGATGCAGCACGCAAACGCATTGTAACGGTTGAAGGCAATGTTTATGCCCCCAAGGACAACAAAAGAAATTTCCTGAGGCAGGTTGAAGCGATCGTTTATTCACTCGAATTTCCAAAGCAAAAGGTAAACGACAAAATCATCCATCAGTTAGAAAGCGGAAATTAAGAAAACCCTCGGAATAAAATAAAAATGCCAGGTGCACCGAAAAAAGTTGCATCTGGCATTTCCATTTTATAGCGGTCACCCGTTAGAAGAAGTCTTCCGAAGTGTCCTGTTCCTGCTCTATACTTTCAGGATCGTCGCAATTGATGTTGACGTTGAAATCGGCAGGTTTTTCAAATTCTGACATATCGCTGTAGGGCAAACTACGGTCGGCATAAACTTTCTTCATAAAGTAGCCCCAAACCGGCAACGCCATGCTGGCACCCTGCCCCGACTGCAAATCGTTGAAGTGAATGCTGCGAAGTTCTCCACCAGTCCATATTCCGTTTACCAGTTGCGGTGTCACACCAATGAACCAACCGTCAGAATGGTTTTGCGTCGTACCCGTTTTAGCTGCAATCGGTCCTTTAAATCCGCCGTATTCAGGCCTCCATCTCAACCTACCGCCTGAACCGGCATCCACAACGCCACGCATCAACTCAACCATCAGGTAAGCAGTTTGCTCATCAATGGCATCATGCCTTTCGGCTTTGAAGGTAGAAATTACGTTTCCATGCCGGTCTTCAATCCTGGTAACAAAAATAGGCCGCGTAAAAACACCTTTGTTGGCAAAAGTTCCGTAAGCACCCACCATTTCGTAGAGCGTCACATCCGATGTGCCAAGGAACATCGATGGCACCGGGTCAATGGGACTGTAAACACCCATTTTTTTCATGATGTCTACAACCGACTGAGGATTATACTGCTTCATTACCCAAGCCGAAACTTGGTTTATCGAATGTGCCAATCCCCATTTCAGGGTTACCATTTTATCGTCGAATTTTGTTTTCGAAGAGTTCTTTGCTTCCCATATCTTACCATCAGGAAGGATAAACTGCTGCTTCACGTTGGGCACTTTGCTACATGGCGACATACCGTTTTGCATGGCAAGCGTGTACAAAAATGGTTTCACGGTTGAACCAACCTGCCTTTTGCCACCTTTGACCATATCGTACATAAAATGGCTGTAATCGGGTCCGCCAACATAAGCTTTCACATAACCGGTTTTAACTTCCATCGACATAAATGACGAACGAAGTATACTATAGTAATATTTGATCGAATCGAGCGGCGTCATCGTTGTATCGCGTTCTCCCTTGTATGAGAAAACAGTCATTTCTGCAGGCGTATTGAAAATATGTTTGATTTCGTCCCACGACTTTCCAGCCAGTTTAGCCAGCCGGTATCTTTCTGTTTGTTTGATTGCCTGATCAAGTATTCCGTTCACCGTTTCAGCCGACAAGTCATTGGAAAAAGGCTTGTTTTTCAAATATTTGATGTGCTTATTAAACGATGGCTGAAGGTTCTTCCTGAGATGTGTCAATACCGCATCTTCGGCATACTGTTGCATCCTCGAATCAATCGTCGTGACGATTTTTAAACCATCACGGTACAAGTTATACGAACCACCATCGGCCTTTTTATTTTTGTGGCACCAGCCATAAAGCGGATTCGTCTCCCACTCGGTTGAATCTTCCCTGAATTTTTGCATCTGCCAGCCGCGGTAATCCGCACGGTCGGGCTTGGTGGCGTTCATCGTCTGGCGAAGATATTCCCTGAAATATGGCGCCAAACCGGTTTTAAAATCTTCGCGGTGAAAATCAAGATTTAGCGGTTCTGCCTGCGCTGCATCACATTCAGTCTTCGAGATATAACCGTACTTTTCCATTTGTGCCAACACCACATTCCTGCGCTGAATCGTCAGTTCGGGCCTGCGCACCGGATTGTACAACGACGAATTTTTCGCCATACCAACAAGCATCGCGGCCTGCGGTAGCGAGAGAGAATCGGGAGTGGTATTAAAATAGATGGCGGCGGCAGATTTAACACCGACAGCCAGGTTCAGAAAGTCGTATTTATTAAGGTACATCGTCAGGATTTCCTCCTTTGTGTAGCTTTTCTCAATTTTCACAGCAATAACCCACTCCTTAAATTTCCGGAGAACGAGTTCCAGTTTGTTGCTCAGGTTATCTCTCGGAAAAAGCATCTTGGCCAACTGCTGGCTGATGGTACTTCCTCCTCCTGAATTGGAGTCGCCGGTAACGATACCTTTTACGACACGTACCAAACCACGGGCGTCGATACCGGAATGTTTGTAAAAACGGACATCTTCGGTAGCAACAAGCGCTTTGACGAGCATCGGGTTAAACTCTTCGTATTTCACGAAGCTTCTGTTCTCTTTAAAAAACTTACCCATCACAATCCCATCATCAGAAATTACTTCCGATGCAAACAGGCTCTCAGGATTTTCGAGATCTTCGAATGTTGGCATGAAACCGAGCCAACCCTGTGCAATACCGAAAAACAACAGAAATACGAAAAGAACCCCTGCTGCATACAAATACCAGAAAATCCGAATGTATTTTTTATAAACTGAAATGTCTTTATCCATCGGGATAT
>JAEWME010000252.1 GCA_023393265.1 Bacteroidota bacterium
TCTTTAATCCTTGCCTCCGACATGTCGTTTCCATACTGCAATATCGCCCACAGATTTTTATAGTGGATATATTCACCTCTATTCTCTTCAGCCGTATTAATCCATTCAATAATTTCAGGATGATCGCTGAATGACTGGTGTGAAGTAATAAATGTTATGAGCTTTTCCTTTTCCATTTTAGAATTTCTGTATATAGAATGCCTATACCCCCCTTCCACCCTATCCCCTTTATAAAAAAAGTCAGTCTTGCTGAAATTTCTTTTTAACTTGCTGCTGCTATATTTAATAATTAGCGATTAATGAGCCAGATAAAATTTAATGATGAGATCATCTCCCCAGGAAAAGTTTTATCTGGAAATGTGCATCTTAAAACATGAAAATAAGGAGAGCCAAATAATCTTTGAGTCTTATTCTAAAAATTTTTAGCGCTTTGGTAATTTGTGCTTCAACAGCTTTTTCAGAGATATTAAGCATGTTGGCAATCTCTGAATTCCGCTTTCCTTCCACCCGACTTAAAACAAATATCTCGCGACATCTTGAAGGCAGTTCTTCCAGCGTATCATTTATCATCTGCTCAATTTCCATAAATGCTATTGGCGTAGTGTTTAATCGTTCAAGTGCTTCTACGTCCAAATAAAATTGCGTACTAGTTGCAATTTTTTGATCTGAATATTTCCTTTTTACCTTTTCATGGCGCAAGAACATCAGGCATTTGTTTTTAACACTAGAGTACAGGTAGCTTTGTAACTGGTTTTCGTTTTCAAATCTCGGGTTTCTGTCAAGTAAAGTGATAAACGCATCCTGAACAAAGTTCAAGGCATCATCTTCCGGCACGTATTCTTTTGCGAAAGCAACCAAACGTGGATAATACACTGTAAAAGTAACATCGAAGGCGGCCTCATTCTTACTATTTAACAGAGCTATTATATCATTTGAAAGTACCTTCATAAATGCTTAAAAAGTTATACAATAATAGTAAATAACCCTATTTCAAAAAAATGCTATTTAAAATGGCACCTCGGGAACTTCATTAAAAACTGGAATTGTAAGACTACTGTAGCAATTTCAGAACTTCCATATCTTTTGATATCGTTAAGTCAACAATCCTCGCATAAATCTGTGTGATCTTCAACGAAGCGTGCCCAAACATTTTCGAAATAGTTTCCGCAGGCACTCCATTAAAGAGAATTACAGATATAGCGAAAATATTTACGACAACGCAGTTAGATAAATCATTTTTTATCCTGCTAATAGCTGCCAATTTCTTTAGATATTTATTCATCTTTTAATTGTAATGCACCGGAAGCAGTTTAGCGTTATTTCTATTTGACGGACAGTTTTCGTATTTTTTTAATATGGTTCTGGCCTGGGGTAATAATGGAACCCAGCAATGAATATCCGTTTTATCCCGATCAATAATGATCCACTTACTGCCATCATCTCTCTGCTAAATATGGAATTTGTTGAGCTTGCTAAGTTCCGCGTACCGTAATCCGATGTAACAGGCAAAGACAAATACATCAAAGGTAATCCCCGCCCAATGTGTACTTAACTCTTTATTTTTGATTTTTTCAGGCTCTAGGTTTGTTAGAAAATCCCAGTGAGTCTCGTTGCTCGTAACCTTAAAAGAACTGTATGAATTTTCAGAAATCTGGTTCATTGCGATGACCGTTTTCAATAC
Source organism: Bacteroidota bacterium (assembly GCA_023393265.1). Taxonomy (GTDB): domain Bacteria; phylum Bacteroidota; class Bacteroidia; order Bacteroidales; family Prolixibacteraceae; genus Aquipluma. The sequence goes on from JAEWME010000252.1 coordinate 1,682, forward strand.
TTTCTTCAAATGCCTGTGATAGGTTAAAGCCGTATTGGGTTTTAACCAGAGTGCTGTTTTTAATTAGGCATTAAAAAATCATGCGGAGCCCGAAGAATTAAATTGGGAGTTGTACTACAATCAGGAACGCTTGATATTTATAAAATAGAGAGACTTTTGCAGTATATTTATTCATTAAATATCATGGCGATTTCACTTGTAGATATTTCTACAGCAATAAGCCACTGCAAGCCGAACTAAAATAATCTTAACAGTCAAACCTATTGACGCTTAACCAATAAGTCTGACTGTTATTAAGATAAATCTCACAAATAAATATTTATATCTATTAAATGTGAAAGAGCTTTTTTACAATATTGTTCTAAATAATATAGGATTTAAGTTAGTAGGGCAATACAGTAAAAATACATGTACTCTCATCCGTCCAACCTTTATTTTGAACAAGAATTCCTTCTGAAAGTGATATCTGAGTTGAAGGAATTGGCCAAAAACCACCGGTTGCTTCATATCTTTGAGAGAACTCTTTATTTCCGGAATCAAATTTATACGACTCGGTTTTGGTCAAATTCTTTAATGTGACTCCAACTTGATTGGCAGGGATAACAGTTTCAGCATTACCCCATCGCATCAAGTCAAACCAGCGTTGACCCTCAAAACAAAGTTCCCATCTCCGTTCTGCTTTCAATGCTTCTAATGAATAGCCAACATTTTCAAGACCAGCTCTTGCACGTACTTTATTGATTCCATTTGCTGTTCCTGTTAATTCAGAATGCATTAATAAAACATCAGCAAAACGAATAAGTACCAAATCTTGAGTAAGCCCGGTTTGATAATCATTTGAAGCACCCTCATAAAATGCATATGTATCATATGTGGTATTTTTGTCCTCACTATATGCTTGTATTGAAATATATTTCTTGGCCCAGAATCCTGTTCCTTCTCTTTGTTTTGCTGTTTGTCCAACATATCCGGGATATTCTACATTCATATTTAAAATGCTTCCTTCCCGCCGAATATCATTGGGTTCAGCTGATTCCCAGTCATCCCATAGCTTTTTATTCACGGTACCATTTGCCCACCCAAGCCCAAATGGGAAAGAAGACATTCCATTTGCATCAGCTCTGAGAGCAAAATAGAGGCAAAATCGATTGGAAAAACCTATAGATTCCGTACTCGACCAATCGGCAGTGTTTGAAAACTTCACTGCAAAAACAGTTTCTATATTTCCATCTCCTGCCCATTTTAAACCATTCTTAGCTGCATAAGGATAATCTGCAGCAGTGTATTTGTTACAGTAAGGCCATAATTCACGGGGATCGCTTATCAGGTCGTGCCCAGAATTATTAATACAATCTTCCAAATAACTGATAACAGCTGATTTTTCTAATTGATTTCCATCCTTTACAGGTAAAGATGTTTGCTTATAATATCCGGTATAAAACAGAAAAACCCTGGCTAATAATGCTTCTGAAGCCCATTTGGTTGCCCGGCCACTTTCAAAATTTCCGAACTTGGTATCAGGCAACAATTCAATTGCATGAAGTAAATCCGATGTAATCTGGGCATAAACTTCATTGGCTGGAGATTTTGGTAGATTAACAGGAGCAGTCTCTAAAACTAAAGGCACTTCACCGAACATCTGTTCTAATTCAAAATAAAATAATGCACGAAGAAAGTATGCCTCTCCTAAAAGCTGTTCTCGCTTCCCTTCCGTTGTCCATTCCTTAACATTATCCATAGTTTCAATAGCCGTATTCGCACGAAAAATTCCGGAATATCTTGCCGACCAAAAATATTCGAAATCATTTAAGTTAGGCACCAGCATACGATCTGAGGCCTGTGCATTTCGATTACTGGAGCTTCCTCCGCCGAATCGGTCATCACTTGCCACCTCGGCAGTAAAGAAATGGTGAGTATCAATTTCTGCTGTTGCGTCATTCAACGTAGCATAAATACCTGTTACCATTTGAATGGCATCATTTTGACTTACGGGAAAATCCGCAGTTGTTTTTTTAGTTAAGCTTTCGGTATCTAAAAAATCCTTACAACTAAATAGTGCTGTGCAAAGCACAATAACTAATATATTTCTTTTCATATCCGCGTTTTTAAAATTTTAAATTTAGACCCATCATGAATGTTCTTGGAGCCGGATAAAATCCTACATCAATCCCGGATGCCCAGTTAGCATCAGACCCATATCCAATTTCAGGGTCCATTCCGGAATAATTAGTGATAGTATACAGGTTTTGAACTGATACATACAAGCGACATTGTTGTAGAAAACGCTGCTTCAACAATTTATTAAAATCGTATCCTAATTGAACATTGGTAATTTTAATGTAATCGCCATTCTCAATCCAGATATCAGAAATTTCAGACCAATTTTGATGTTTACCATCAACAAGCCGGGGCAATTTATTGGAAGTTCCTTCACCATTCCAACAATTCAAAATATCAGTCGTATAGTTGTCGAGTTCTTTGTCTGCAAAAGAACGATAAGATCTTGCAATTTGGTTTCCAAATGCTCCTTTAGCATTCAATGAAAAATCCCATCCTTTATATGCCATACTTAAGTTAAAGCCTAATATATAATCAGGATTGGGATCTCCTATCATCGTTTTATCATCTTCATTAATGATACCATCACCATTTTGGTCAACAAAAATTACATCTCCAGGTTGAGGATCCTTCTGAAGAATACCATTCCCTTTATTATTTTTGTTCGCATTAACAACCGCATCAATTTCAGCTTGATTTTGAAAAATGCCGGAAGTCTCATATCCCCAGAAATAACCAATAGGAAAACCAACTTGTGCTCTGTAAAGTTCGTCTGTATTTTCACTCAAAACATCGGTCTCGCCGTGTATTATCCCTTCGTTATTTGCAATTCTGGTTATCTCATTATGATTAAAGGCCCAGTTTAAACCCAGATTATAACTAAATTCTCTTTTTTGTCCTCTAAAATCCAATGAAATCTCATATCCGCGATTTACAATGTCTCCTCCATTAATATATGGGGCACCAGTTCCAAAAGACGCCAGCGCCGGTGCTCTAACGAGCCAATCTTTTGTAGATTTTTTATACCAGTCAAAAGAGATTCCAAGTCTAGAATCTAAAACTCTTGCATCAAATCCGATATCTCTTTGCTCTGAAGTCTCCCATTTTATATTCTTGTTTGGGAGAATATCAGGATAAGCTCCAGTAGAAGGATTTGATTTGTCATCATTGAAGAAGTATTCACTTTCTCTATTAAATGAAATTGTTGCCAGATATTGGAAATTGTCAATCGATGAATTACCATTTTGTCCCCAGGATGCTCTTAACTTAAAGAAGTCCAATACATTGGCAAGTGGTTCTGCAAATTGTTCATTGGTAAGCACCCATCCGGCAGAAACAGAAGGGAAGTATCCCCAGCGATTTTCTTTCGCAAAATTTGAAGAACCATCCCCCCTCATGACAATGGTTGCAAGATAAGTTTCTCTAAAATCATAGTTAATTCTTCCGAAGAAGGAGGCTAATCTTCCTTGATCCCACGGATGTCCGGAGATAGAGGTATTTGCCACAGAAAGTCCCTGGGTATTATCTATATAGGCGTGACCAAATGAACCAGGGAAAAGTGAATTCGAATTTGTTGCTGACAAACTTTCTCCCATGCCCCATTTCTCGAGTGATTGACCAACCATTAAGTTGAATGCATGTTTTTGAACATTGAACGAGTATGTAATGACATTCTCAAAAGTCCAGTTATTAGCGTAAGACTGGGATTGAGTCACATCATCTGTCACATTATTATCAGTATCAGAAAGTACATATGCAGGTACATATCTACGATATGCACTTTGATTGTATTTATAACCATAACTACTTCTGTATTTCAAATTTTTTAATGGAGAGAACTCCAAATAGAAATTCGCATGCAAGATATTTTCTAAACGTAGATTATTTCCCTGATCATAGACCATTTTTGCAATGGGGTTTCTCAAGGTAGTCTGTTGGGCACCTTCTTTCTTCATGTCTCCAAGAATATAGTATCCTCCATCAGAATTGTATACAGGCATGAGTGGAGAAGCCACTATAAGATTACGGATATCATTATCGTAAATGCCGCCAATGCGAATTCCAGATTTGGATGAATGTGTCCAGATGACATTTTCTCCTATTTTTAAAATATCATGTCCTTTACTTGAAATGAGTGTGTGATCTGAATTGATACGGGCGGTGTAACGCGTATAGTCAGGGTTGACAGGTTTGCCTATTGTTCCTTCTTGGTTCATATAAGAAAATCCTAATGAAAATCGGGACTGATCTGTACCTCCTGAAACGTCAAAAGAATGATTCTGCATTGGGGCATTTTTATTTGTGGACTCCTCAATCCAGTTTGTACCATTCCATTCTCCATTTACGATAGATGCATATTGTACGGGAAATTCTATCGCCCAGTCATAAGCCTCATTACCCCACGCAACACGCGCCTTATTTACAACATCCATATACTGTTTCGCATTAAGCATTTTGGGCAGGTTAACTACATTCTGAATGCCGATATAAGAGTCGTATGAGAATACAAGCTTCCCTTTAACCCCTTGTTTTGTAGTTATCAAGATGACCCCATTTGCGGCACGAGCACCGTAAATTGCTGCGGAAGCTGCATCTTTTAAAACATCTATTGATTCAATATCATTGGGATTCAACGCATTAATATCACCTCCCGCGACTCCATCAATGACATATAGGGGAGCAGCATCACCAATTGTACCTAGCCCCCTAACTGTTACCTTGAATTCTTCTCCCGGTTGACCAGAGGTCTGTGTTACGGAAAGTCCAGGAGCCTGGCTTTGCATGGCACCCAAAACATTAGGGAAATTTTGCTTTTGCATGTCCTTGCCGCTAATTTGAGTGGTGGCTCCGGTGATTAATTTTTTCTTTTGCACTCCATATCCAATAGCAACAACCTCATCTATTCCGATAGCTTCTTCGGTCAAAACCACATTGATATTAGCTTTTCCGTCAACAGCAATTTCTTGTTTTTTCATTCCGACAAAAGAGAAAACTAGCGTTGCATCTGTTGAAACATCTGATAAAGAATAATTTCCACCTGCATCAGTAACAACGCCAGAGGTTGTTCCTTTTACAGTCACTGTTACACCGGGCAAGGGTGCACCAGAAGAATCAGTTACTCGTCCTGAAACCTTTTGTTGTTGGGTAGCTGTATTTATTTCCCAAGGCAGAGTAGTAATAGGTTTTTCTACCTTTTTAAGAATTACGGCCTTATGAACAATCTCATATTTGAGATCAATTCCCTTCAAACACAAATCGAGTGTTTTTTCTAAAGAGGCTTTGTTTACATCAATGGATGATACTCTTACTTCCTCTATGTCTTCAGGACTATAAAAAAAAGTAAATTCTGTTTGGGCTTGAATTTCTTTAATTACTTCTTTCAGTGAAGCACTTTTCATGTCAAGGCTAATGTTGGCCGTCTGTGAGTAGATATTGGCCGAAACCTGCACAAATCCAACTAGAAGAAACAAACTTACTAGCTTCATAATACGGATAATTTTAGACATACTTTTCCACAAAGGAATTGCAGCCTTTCGTTCTTTTTTCATAAATTTGGCTTTTCGTTTATAATTAATGTTTCTGCTTATAGCAGAAATGTTTTGACAGGAAATGTTCGCTGCATTTCCTGTTTTTTATTTTGTAAATATTATTTCCTTCCCTTCTACTTTATATTTTACTTTACCAGTTCGTGTAATTATATCCAAAACAGGTTGTATGCTTTCATATTTATTTAATCCACCTTCGAATCGAATAGCCTTGAGAGATTCATCACTGAAACTATATTTGAAATCATACCATCTTGATAAGCTTTTCATAATTTCAGCCAATGATTGATTTGTAAATGTATAGGTGCCAGTTGTCCACTGCATGAATTGTTTCGCATCCACATTCCTGATCACGGTTTCGAAATTCGATTTGTCAAAAATGACTTGCTGGTCAGGTTCTAACAACCATTCTTTTTCCTGTTGATTCTCTGAATTGATTCGAACCCTTCCCTCGACCAAGGTTGTATAAATTTTCCGTTCGTCCGGATAGGCATTAACATTAAATTTGGTTCCAAGAACGTTGATCTGCATTCCATTTACACTCACAACAAATGGGTGTTGCTTATCTTTACGAACCTCAAAATATGCTTCCCCCTCCAATGAGACTTCCCGTTTATCTCCCGAAAATCTTACTGGGAAAACAAGTTTGCTCATGGAATTCAGAAACACTTTTGTGCCATCGGAAAGAACAAGGCTGTATTCTCCTCCTCTTGGAATTACTAATGTATTTTGAAGTATTTTTTTTGATTTTTCAGACCGATTGCCCACATAGTTTAACTCATCGTTTACCTTATTGATGGTTGTCCCGTCAGCTTCTTTTAATGTTGCAACCTCGTGTTTGTCCAAATCGATATTTTGTCCATTATTTAATACCAATATTGCATTTCTTGAACCAGGCTTTATGTCTGCAACCAGTGACATATTATTTTCCCTGCCAGCTTGTTGATTTATGTAATAATATGTTGCTGTCCCAATTAAAAATGGCAAAAGAATAGCCGCAGCATATTTTAAGAATACGGTTATTGTTTTATTTTTCTTTCTGACTTTCAGTTTAGCTGCAAATTCTTCCCAGGCCCGCTTCGTATTTACATTTTCGAACTGCTCATTTCGGCTCAAAAAATTTTGACTATTCTGTACCTTTTTATAAAACTTCTGATTTTGTTGCGAACCATTAATCCAGCGGTCAAAAGATTCTTTTTCCTGCTCAGTCAACCGCCCGGTAATTTTCTTCGCGATCAACCTAGAATTTTCAAATATGGAATCCATTTCACTCATATTCGCAGGAGTTGGTTTAAGATTTTTAGTTCTAGAAATTTAAGGATTAAAAAGGCTTTTTAAAATTTATATCGATCATTTCATAACCGAAACAAATGAAAATCCAATCCGGGTGAATGACAATAAAATTTTTTAGCAAAAAGAAGAAATGTTTGAATTTGCTTTTGAGCAATATTACTTAATGAAGCATCTGGTTTAATAAAAACAGTAAAAAAACATGGTCCTGAAGTTTGCTCCTCAGTTCTTTATATGCATTCTTCTTTAATGTCTTAACTGTATTGACCGAAATGTCAAGTTCTTCCGCAATTTCTGAATTCTTATATCCCTTCAGACTTAACAAAATGATCCTCTTGCTTTGATTAGCCAGGCCATTGATTGCCTGATGCAATATTCGGTAAGTTTCTTCTTCCTGAACCATTTCATAAAAGAAATCGTCTGAA
>JAEWME010000127.1 GCA_023393265.1 Bacteroidota bacterium
AGTCAAAGGTGTGGGTTCAGTGATTATTCACCGTTGGGATGGTGTTGCTGTAGCTACTATTGATATTTCTGATATAACAAGTACAGAAGTTGAAGGCGGATGGGAACTTACTTTTGGTACACCCGAAGAAATTAAAGCATCGGGTAATCCAGATTTTGTTACCAATGAAAATTACTATATCGAAGTTCCGATGGGTGCAGTAATTGATATGGCTCCTGCTAAAAATGCGTTTGCTGGTATTACTGCCGTTAATGAATGGAAATTTAGTTTGAGAGATGATGCAACTCCGCTTGTAAGCTTTGTTGATAACACTAAATCTGGTGTAGCTGTCGATACAAAGATTAAATTAACTTTTGATCGTCCTGTTAAGTTAGGAGATGGTGGTTGGTTAGCTTTGTATTACGAAGATGGTAAAGCTGTTGATTTGATTCGTACATCTTCTAATGAGGATGATGCTGTAACTTCTTACGATTTTACTTTACCTTCGGTATTGAAAGAAAATACCAAGTTCTATGTAGAATTGGGTGAAGGCACATTTGTTTCTGATGCTGATGCTGATTTGAAACAAGCTGAACAAGCTATTGGTAACTGGTATTTCTCTACTGAGGATAATACAGCTCCAGTGCCTGTTACATATATGCCTGATAGGACTAGTCCTATGGTGACTGGTGTTGATTTGTCTTCTAGCCTTTCAATTACATTCGACAAGGAAGTGATGGCTGGTACAGGTAAAATTCAGTTGCACCGTAAACAAAATGTTGGCGGTCCTATTATGACTGACTTTGATGTTACTGATCCTACACAGGTAATTTTTGAAGGTGATAAAGTAACAATTCCGGCCAGTGTGTTGAAGTTGCAAAATAATAGTGACTACTATGTAATCATTCCTGGTACTGCTATTACAAATACTTCATCTTCACCTGAAGCTTGGAGTGGTATTACTGTTCCTTTCTCTTGGGAATTTAGCACTGTTAATGATACCGAGGCTCCTACTGCAGTTTATGCTCCGAATGGTGAAGAAGCTGTAGGTCTTGTACCTTCTGAAATTTCAATGACATTGAAATTCAATGAAAATGTTATTGTAAATGCAGGTACTGTAAATGTATATGATGCAAAAGCAGATACATTGGTTGAATCGTTGACTGTTGATGCTTCAATGCTTGTTGATTCTACAATTACTGTAGTTCCTACTGCATTGGCTGAAGGTATGTCATATTATGTAATGGTTGATGCTGGCTTGGTTAAAGATCTTGCTGGAAACGAATATGAAGGTGTCGCTGATAAAGCTACCTGGACATTCGCTACTGGTGACTTTACTAGTCCAGTTCTTACTGATAAGAATCCAAATCAGAAAACGATTGAGAAAAATCATCCTACTTTGGTTATGACTTTCGATGAGGACGTAGTACTTGGTGAAGGTTCGCTGAAGATTTACAAGAAAGATGGTGATGCTTTGACTCTCACTATTCCTGTAACTGAATCGATGATTTCTGGAAATGTTGTAACTGTTGATTATACCACAACTGAAGGTCTTGATCAGAATACTGAATACTATGTATTGGTTGATGCCAACGTAGTTAAAGATATGGCTGATAATGCTTTTGCAGGATTAGCTGATAAAGATGCCTGGACTTTCACAACAGGTGAGGGTTTTGTTGACAAAACAGATCTCAAAAATGCTTCTCAGTTTAAGGTTTATCCAAACCCATTTGTTGATTTTGTGAACGTTGAAAACGCTTCTAAACTGTCTAAGATCGTTGTTACCAACATCGCTGGTCAGGTAGTGAAAGAAGTTGTTAATCCAACTAGCAAAATTCAATTAAACGAACTTCGCAGCGGTATCTACTTTATGTCTCTGTATAACACAGAAAACGTAATTGAAAAAACTGCAAAGATTTCAAAAAGGTAATGCCGAATTGATTGATTTAAAAAGGGAAGCTTGCGGGCTTCCCTTTTTTATTTATAAAAGGTTTAAATTTTAGCTATGGAATTACTAAAGGCTCACAGAACTGTTCGCAAATACCTGTCTAAGGATATTGCTCAATCAGTATTACGCGATATTCTGGATTGTGGTGTGCGTGCTTCGAACACAGGAAATATGCAGCTTTATTGTGCTGTTGTGACCAAAGATCAATTAAAGAAAGAAGCGCTTGCCCCCTTGCATTTTAATCAGCCAATGGTTAAGTCTGCGCCAGTTGTAGTGACGATCTGTTTAGATTTTAATAGGTTTTATAAGTGGTGTCGGATAAATAGCGCCAAAACCGATTTTGATAATCTGTTATGGCTCCTGAACGGCACAATAGATGCTTCACTATTTGCTCAGAATATATGTATTGCGGCCGAGTCGCACGGTATCGGAATTTGCTATTTGGGAACAGCTTTATATAATGCTCCTGAGATTGCTGAAGTTTTGAAATTGCCTTCGGGTGTAATTCCTGTTACTACTCTTACTTTGGGCTACCCCGAAACTTTGCCTGAATTGACTGACCGTTTGCCAATGGAAGCGGTGGTGCACTTTGAAGAATATTCGGATTTTTCGGATGAGCAAATTATGAATATGTATTCGGAAAAGGAAAAATTGAATTCTTCTAAACATTTTGTACTTGAAAATCGAAAGGAAAATCTGGCTCAGGTGTATGCTGAAGTTAGGTATAAAACTTCCGATAGTTTATATTTTTCCTCAAAGTTGAAGAAGATGCTGTGTGATCAGGGGTTTCAGCTTTAAATGATCGATTTTGAGATTTTGTCGAAGAATTCCTGCCTGAAATTATTGCCAATCGTTATTCTATTTAATCCAACATCTATCATATTTCCTTCTATCGAGGTAATTTTCTTGAGGTTAACAATGAATGATTTGTGAACCCTGAAAAAGGTGGCTGATGGAAGTTCTTCTTCCATTTTTTTCATAGATGTGTTTGTCACAAAATGAGACTTGTCAGTATAAATTTTGATGTAGTCGCCTAAGCCTTCGATATAAATGATCTCGTCAAATTTTAGCTGGTAAGTTTTTTTATTGGATTTAATGAAGAATGTTTCTTTCGCTTCTATTTGCCCGCTTCTTTTTGATTTCAATAGTTCTTCTGCTTTTTGCACCGACTTTAAGAATCGGGAAAGTGAGAATGGTTTCACCAGATAGTCCAGCACGTTTAGTTCGTATCCTTCCATTGCATATTGGGTATATGCTGTAGTTAAAACTATGAGTGGCGGATTTTGAAGTGTTTTTATCCATTCAATTCCTGATAGTTTAGGCATGTTAATGTCAAGAAAAATTAGGTCAACTGTTTGTTCTTTCATTATTTGCATCGCCTCCAAAGCGTCGGAGCAGTAACTTATTACCTCGATGTTATTCAGATCGTTCAAATATGTTTTTATTACTTCCTGGGCAAGTGGCTCGTCGTCTATAACTAAAACTTTTATTTTCATCGCTATTTTGTCTTCTGAGTTACTTTAGTTTGATTTTAAGTGTTACGCAAAATTCGTTTCCTGTGTTTTTCAATTCTAGTTTGTAGTCATTTTCAGGATAAAGGAAAGCTAGCCTGCGTTGGATGTTTTGCAGGCCAATTCCTGAGCTTTTTTGATCCGGATTGTGTCCGGCTGGCAGATAGTTATTTTCGATGTGAAAAGTCATAATTTCCGGCGAAAAGGCGATGGAAACGTGAATGTATGGACTGTCTGCCGGGTTGCGCAGCCCGTGCTTGAAAGCATTGTCGATGAAAGGTTCAAAAATTAGCGGGATTACGCTTTTATCCGGTATTTCACCGTCAATGTCGGTTGTTATTTCTATTTTATTGCTAACCCTTATCTTTTGAAGTTCAATAAAGTTCCGGAGAAATTCTATTTCTCTTTTTACTGGAATGAAGTTTTCCCGCGATTCATATAGCACATATCTCATCATGTCGGATAGTTTGAGGATCGTTTCGGGCGTCTGTGCCGATTTTGTCAACGCAAGTGAGTAAATGCTGTTCAGGCAATTGAAAAGAAAATGCGGGTTTAGCTGCGACTTTAGCATCGTGAGTTCTGCTTCTAACTTTTCGCGCTCTACCCTGGCGTATTTTAGGTTCAATTCCTGAAGTTGAATCCAGTCTTTGATGAATTTAACCAATGAAGTTACTCCCACATAAAACACCGCTGTAAAAAAATGGGATGAAAACATTTCACCAAACTGATCAGAAAAGCTTTTGTTTTTAAAGGCATAGACTATGATCGTTTGAATGAGTAGTGAAGATATGCTCAGCAGAATAATGAGCCAGAATGTATAAAAGATGTATTTATTTGTGCGGAGTAGTTTTGGTATTAGCAGGTACAGGTTGATATAAACTGCCAAAGCGAAACCAATGTTGGGAATAATCGCCCGAAGAAAAAGATCGGCGTTTATTGGTAATTTGTGATCGGATGCGACGTAAAATGCGGTTATTGCAAAAACAATACTGCAGGTCCAGAAAATGATGTGTCCTGTAATTTTGAACCTGGTATAGTTTGACAAAATGGGCATCTCAAATTCGGTCGAGTCGCTTAATTAGTTTCTGGTAGTAATATTTAATCGGATTTTTATATTTCAGTTGTTTCCAGGGTCTGCTGCTATGCGGTTTATGAAGCACACCTTCCGAAATAACCAGGTAGTTGTTCAGTCCCAGATGAACCGATTTTCTGGAAATAGAAACGTCGTACCAGTGCTTCTCGGCAGAAAGCGTCTGAAAGTCGTACTGTTTTAATAATTCAGTGGTGAGTAGCGTACAGCAAAAGCTCAGACTGTGGCGGGTTTTTATAATTGACTTTTTCTCTGACTTGAAATTTAGATATGGAAAGTTAATTTGTCCTGAATAGTCGACAGTAACCGATCCTACCATACCACAATTCGATAAATCAGTCGAATACTTAATCAGGTTTGAAAGTGTGTCTGGTTTCACTTCAACGTCCGATTCAACTATAATCAGTGGAACGTTTAATTCCAGCGCTTTTTTCTGTGCCATTTGCAAAACCAGCCGGTAGTTGGGCGAAGGAGTACTCGTTACATCTGCAAGGTTTATCAGGTCAAATCCTTTTTCTTCACTTAGCTTCCGAAGTTCCAAGGTTGTTTCGTCACTGCTGAAATCGTTGTATATACAATACAAAAAGTCTCCCGATGCTTTTTTTATCGAGTGAATGGTTTCAACCGTGGTTTTCAGCGAATCTTTTACAGGCGTTATGACCAGCGCTTCGTACATGCAGATGATTTATAGTTTTTAATTACTTTTTCGTCGGGTCGCTGAATTCAATTCCGAATTTGTCGGCTAATTCTTTCAAATCGGCAACAACCTGCTCGTGCAAAGGTATTCCATTTTTTTGTCGTTCAATGGTTAGTTCTCTTTCCGGATCTCCCGGAATTAAAACTTTCTCCTGTCCGGCTGATGGTTCGGCATTCCTGAATGTTGTTATCCAGTTGTCCATTTCTCTTTTGAATTCGTTGGCAGGGCGAAAAGCGTCAACTCGGATAGCTCCCAGAAAATGGCCGATTCCTTTTCCGACCTGGTTCTTGGGCGGTTCCAGAAAACTCACAAATGGTGGTACCCACGGGCCGTAGTTTGCTCCGGATAATACTGCAGAAAAGATGTCGACCATCGCACCGAGGCAGTATCCTTTGTGTCCTCCGTGTTCGCGGTCGCCACCCAGCGGAAGCATGGATCCACCTTTTTTGAGCGAATACGCGTCAGTGGTGGGGTTTCCGTCTTTATCCTGGGTCCATCCAAGCGGAGCGTCCATTCCTTTACGTTGCAAAACTTCCAGTTTCCCGTTGGCCACGGTGGTTGTCGCCATATCAATAACAAACGGCGGCTGATTCTCTGCTGGTATCGCAACAGCAATTGGATTGGTCCCAAGCAGTCGGCTGCGCGAAAATGTGGGTGAAACCAGTGGGCTGGCATTGGTCATCGAGATTCCGATCATATCGTGTTCAAGGGCC
>JAEWME010000342.1 GCA_023393265.1 Bacteroidota bacterium
AAGTGCCGGTGATGATTGGTTTGGTGAATGTGGCTTTCTGGTTCAGGAAAAGACACAAATGGAATGCTGGTGGAGAATGAGAACTTTAACTCGGACAGGGAAGCACCGATTTTACCATCGACATGTCTGCAAACATTCAAGCCCTCCGGGTATGGGGAACCGCCAAACGCGCGGTTGAACTGGCCATAAAACAAAACGAAGACGCTACACATCAAGGCACAAAACACAACAAAAAGATGCCGGAGACATCGAATGATTGTAGAAAAAGGTGAGCAAGGAGCGAATACGACCCCAACCGGGGTCGTATAAATGCACGACAAATCGTTCTATACACATATAAACCCTTCGGGTTTGAGAATATCAAAATTTAATTGCCGTAAAAAAACAAAAATCCCTGAAACTTTTTCTGCTTCAGGGATTTTCGTCAGGTTCAAATATCTTTTTATTTCTTTCCGGGGCTGACTGCATTCTGGTAAATCACCGGACCTTTCTGAATCGCCCTGATGATCAGTATAATTCCGGCAACGACAAACGGAATACTCAGGATTTGTCCCATGTTCAGCGTCATTCCTTTTTCAAATGCTTCCTGCTCTTCCTTGATAAATTCGATGAAGAAACGGGCGCTGAAAACCATTGTGAAAAATACACCGAAAATCAAGCCCTGATAGTCTTTGGCCTTGGTTTTCCAGTACATATACATCATTACGCCAAAAGTTACCAGATAGCTCAACGATTCATAAATCTGCGTAGGATGTTTGGCTACCGTTTCGTGGTTCCGTTCGAAAATAAAGCCCCAGGGTAAAGTAGTCGGGATACCGTAAATCTCAGAATTCATCAGGTTCCCCAGGCGGATTAGTGCGGCCACCAATGCCGTTGGCACCACCACCCTGTCGAGAACCCACAAAATGGAACGTTTCGACACTTTACGGCTCCAGATGGTAAGCGCAACCAAAATACCCAATGCACCGCCATGGCTGGCCAGTCCGCCTTGCCAAACATACAGGATTTCCATCGGGTGTTGCGAATAGTAGTCCCAGCCGTAAAAAAGCACATGACCCAAACGGGCACCAATAACCGTCGCAGCGATCAGGTAAATGAACAAGCTTTCAAGCCATTTCAAATCAATGCCTTCCGATTTAAACATCTTTTCCCCGTGGTAATAACCAAAGAGGAAGCCGATGGCAAACAAAAGCCCGTACCAACGAATGTGCAATGGCCCCAGCGAAACTAACTCGGGGCTCACATTCCAATGAATAAATGCTAGAAAATCCATATTGTTTTAAAATTTGACCTAAGCTAAACCCAGGTGATTTTTTTGAGAATCGTAATTGCAGAAAAAAATAAGGAATAAGAAACCTCTGTTTTTTGTCTCTTATTCCCTATCTGATATTTACTTAGTCAACTAAATCTTTACCGTGACAAGCCTTGAATTTTTTTCCACTGCCGCACGGACAAGGATCGTTTCGGCCAACCCGTTTTTCAACCCTTACCGGCTGAACTGTTTTTTGTTCCTGCGGAGCTTCGGGGCGCGTGGTACCTGAAGTATCTGATTTGGATGTCGACATTTTACTCATGTCCAGTCCGCGACGCTCATGCCCTTCCCTGATTTGCTCCGGCTCGCTGATCGGAATATGACCTTTGGCCAGCATGGCAACAATCTGCTTGTTCATCTTGCCAATCATCACCTTAAACAGGTTGAAAGCTTCGAATTTGTATATCAAAAGCGGGTCTTTCTGCTCGTAGGTAGCATTCTGAACCGACTGTTTCAGGTCGTCCATTTCGCGAAGCTGCTCTTTCCACGATTCGTCGATGGTAGCCAAAACAGCCTGTTTCTGGAACGATTTAACCAGTTCTTTACCCTGATTTTTATATGCTTTCTCCAGGTTGGTCACAATCTGGTATATGTGCTGTCCATCAGAAATCGGGACGACAATGTTCTGGTAGATATGCGATTTTTGTTCGAATACATCGCGGATTACCGGGTAAGCCTGACGGGCGATTAATTCCATTTTGCGCGAATAGGTTGCCACCATTTCCTGGTAAATGCTTTCGGCCAGGTCTTCAGGTTTAATTCGCATGAAATCCTGCTCAGGAACTGGCGATTCAATCGACATCAAGCGGATAAGTTCCATGTTAAATTCTTCGAAATTACCCTGTGGCTGGTATTCGTTCACCAATCCTTCGATGGTGTCGTACATGGTATTCAGGATATCCACTTCCAAACGCTCACCGTTAAGCGCGTGGCGGCGTTTTTTATAGATTACTTCACGCTGCGAGTTCATCACATCGTCGTATTCAAGCAAACGTTTACGAATACCGAAGTTATTTTCTTCCACTTTTCGCTGTGCACGCTCGATTGATTTGGTGATCATCGAGTGCTGGATCATCTCGCCTTCTTTCAGACCAATTCGGTCCATGATGCCGGTGATCCGGTCGGAACCGAACAAACGCATCAAATCGTCTTCGAGCGACACAAAGAACTGAGAAGATCCCGGGTCTCCCTGACGTCCGGAACGTCCGCGCAACTGGCGGTCGACACGGCGCGACTCGTGACGCTCGGTACCGATAATGGCCAATCCACCGAGTCCCTTCACTTCTGCCGTAAGTTTGATGTCGGTACCACGACCGGCCATATTGGTGGCAATGGTTACCATTCCTTTTACACCTGCATCTGCCACAATCTCAGCTTCGCGGGCGTGCATCTTGGCATTCAATACATTGTGTCTGATGCCACGCCGCTTTAGAATCTGGCTTAGCAATTCCGAAATTTCAACCGAAGTTGTACCGACCAAAACCGGTCGCCCGATTTTATTCAGCGACACAATTTCATCGATTACCGCATTGTATTTTTCACGTTTCGTTTTATAAACAATGTCTTCACGGTCCTGACGGATCGCTTTTCTGTTGGTCGGAATTACGACCACATCCAGTTTATAGATGTCCCATAATTCGCCAGCTTCTGTTTCAGCCGTACCGGTCATACCCGAAAGTTTATGATACATCCTGAAATAATTCTGAAGCGTGATGGTAGCAAAAGTTTGGGTGGCTGCTTCAACCTTTACCTGCTCTTTGGCTTCAATCGCCTGATGCAGACCATCGGAATAGCGTCGACCTTCCATAATACGACCGGTTTGCTCATCTACGATTTTCACTTTATTGTCGATCACCACGTATTCCACATCTTTTTCGAACATGGCGTAGGCTTTCAGCAACTGATTGATAGTGTGTACACGCTCAGACTTGATTGAATAATTCGTCAGAAGGTCGTCTTTTTGTGCTATAACTTCTTCTTTTGTCAGCGATTTGTTGTTTTCAATCTCAGCAAGCTCTGAGCCAACATCAGGAAGGACGAAGAAATTCGGATCGTCAACGTCTCCTGAAATCAAGTCAACACCTTTATCAGTCAATTCAACCGAATTCACTTTTTCGTCGATGACAAAAAAGAGTGGATCGGTAATGATGTGCATCAGTTTGTTGTTGTCCTGCATGTGGTAGTTTTCCACCTTGGTCATCATCGCCTTAATGCCTTCTTCACTCAGGAATTTAATGATCGGCTTGCTTTTGGGCAATCCTTTGTGTGCTCTGAGCAGCAAAATAGCTCCTTCATTCTGTTCTTCTTTCGTTGCATTCGGGTTGGTGAGCAGTTTCCTTGCATCGGCCAGGCACTGCGTTACCAGGTTCCGCTGAGCAGCGTATAATTTTTCAACCTTCGGTTTCAGTTCTTCAAATTTCTGGTTCTCGCCTTTCGGAACCGGACCAGAAATGATTAAAGGTGTACGGGCATCATCGATCAATACCGAGTCTACCTCGTCGACAATGGCGTAGTGGTGCTTGCGCTGAACCAAATCGCGCGGGCTGATGGCCATGTTGTCGCGCAGGTAGTCGAAACCAAACTCGTTGTTGGTACCGTAAGTAATGTCGCAATTGTATGCTTTACGGCGGCCTTCCGAATTCGGCTGGTGCTTGTCAATGCAGTCGATGCTCAGTCCGTGAAATTCGTAGATTGGTCCCATCCATTCAGAGTCACGTTTCGACAGATAGTCGTTAACAGTAACCAGGTGTACACCGCGTCCGGCAAGGGCATTCAGGAAAACAGGCAAAGTAGCAACAAGCGTTTTACCTTCACCTGTTGCCATTTCAGCAACTTTTCCCTGGTGCAATACCACGCCGCCAATGAGCTGAACATCGTAATGAACCATGTCCCAGGTCACCATGCTTCCTCCGGCCATCCATTTGTTTTGCCAAATGGCTTTGTCGCCTTCAATAGTAATACTGGTGCGGGTAGCAGCCAAATCGCGATCAAAATCGGAAGCAGTAACTTCGACCAGTTCGTTATCAGCAAATAATTTTGCAGTAGCTTTCACAACTGAAAATGCAGCTGGCAGCACTTCATTCAGCACCTCTTCGAGTTTGTCGTCGATTCTTTCTTCAAGTTTGTCTATTTCGGCGTATATCTTTTCACTTTCCTGAATGTCAACAGTTTCAACCTGTTCCTTTAACTGGATGATGCGGTCTTCTTCTTCCTTGATTTTTGCAGAAATAATCGCCTTGATGCGCGCTGTTTCAGCCCTCAGTTCGTCTGACGAAAACAACTTAATTCGCTCATATTCTTTCTTGATCAGTTCGAGGACCGGAGCTATTTCAGTCATGTCTTTCTCGGCTTTCGAGCCCAGAAATTTGCTGAGAATTTTGTTTATAAATGCCATCTATACGGGTATTAAAATGTTCGAAATTCGAAAGTCACAAATGTAGTTATAATGTTTAAACTTTCGAGGCTATTTACGATTATCGTGCCAGCCCTCAAAACGATATAAGTTCCGTCAGAATTGACAAAATCGGGAAAATAACTGCCATTTAATCAGCAAAAATGATGGGCGATCGATTTTTTTAATGACAATCTGATTGATCCTGAACTTTCCAATGCTAACTGATTCTGCTATTTTTGCTACAAAAATAACCATCAAAGAAATACCACATGGACGATTTTGCCCGTCACTGCTTTGTTTGTGGAAAGGAAGTTGACCCGGAGACAACGGAGAAGAATGTTCAGTTTAATTTGCCGGTTTGTAAAGAATGCCGCGGAACGGACCAGGAAAAAGCAGCCATCGGCGATTTGCTGGAAGGAATGGCTGAAGGGTTTG
>JAEWME010000353.1 GCA_023393265.1 Bacteroidota bacterium
CACCAGGTTCATGCAAAAAACTGATTGTTGGGTTGATCTGGGTCTGATGGATTGCCCGCAAACACTGGCTGTAGCACATCATATTGCCAAAGGATATCAGCGCGTTCACCTCGTTCTTCGGTGGTTGGTAGCTTCTCCCGCCCATGCTGAAATCGTTGATGATCAACTCAAAAGCTTCGTAATAGTTCTTGCGGATGTTTCCTTCGATGCCCATCAACTCGTCGATTGCCGACGTTTCTGGAATTTTTGCAGCCAAACTTTCTATTATCTCAATAATTGGTTCCAGGTCTTTCCCACGGCTGTTGTAGTATTTCAGGTTTTTCACCATGTTGTAGCTGGCTCCGTCCAATATGCGTTGGGCGAGGTCAATTCGCTTCTTTTTGTTCTGCTGAAATTTAACCTGGGCAATCAGCATTTTTCCCGAAATCAAAGCTTCGCGCGGCATAAACGAGCCGGTATAGTTTTCGTAATAGTCGAAGAAATGAATCGGAATTTGCTCCTGTCCGAGAAAATTGTATAAAGCTGAATTGGCGTCGAGCGCACCGAAGCAATACAATTCGCCCACATTCTCAACGGGCAAATAGCGCGGTTTTTCCTCTTTGCCATCTTCGTCGAAAGGCGTAAACTTCAGCGTATTGTCTTTGCGCTGCAAACGCCCTGGATTGAATAGGTAATAGGTTTTCTTCATTGGTTTTCCTCCCCGCTCCAGCAAAAATCGAAGTAACTACAGTTTTTGCATCGCGACTTTTGTATTCGTTCCGGGCAATGTTCCTGATGGATGATCTTCTCAATGTTGGCGACCATTTCCCGAATGGCCTCACGATCGGGCGTGGTGAGCAGCACCTCGTCGGTTTTGTGCAGTTTCGGGTATTCGAGCAGCCCGGTAGCGCCTTCCACACCGTTTTGTTCAAGCACATAGAGGTAATATTTCACCTGCCATTCGTGGGCTTCCTCGTGCTTGTCAGACTTTTTGATTTCGTGAACCACCTTGTTTCGCGGGTCGTAATAATCGATTTTGATGCCATCCATTTCAATTTCCTGATACTTTTCGGCGCGACGCGGGTACGACGTTTCGTGCAGCAACTTGCCCTCGTAAACCAGGTCTGATGTTGCTTCCATGTTGATGCCATTGGCAAACAACCACAACTTTCGGTGGCATATTAGGTAGTAGTTAAAATGGGTTCCTGTGGTGAGCATAGGATTTCCTGTAATGGCATAGCCTGATTGGAATTTTATTACCAATCAGGCTAATTTTTATTTGACTTCAATTAAGCTTCTACCAACTGGTTTTCGTAATCGAAAGCCATCATTAAATCGATAAGTTTTTGTTCTGCCTGTTCAATTGCATCAGTACTTTCGTTTACAGTAACCACATAATTGGAACAGGGCAGTGTTACAAAAACATCAGCTCCCGCAGTTTCGTCGATGATGGGTTTGGCTTTAGGCTTTTCTCCGTCTTCGATCAGTTTTGCACGGATCGCACCCGCTAGCTTGTTGGCATTGTCGCTGATTGCAATTGCTAAGGTTTCCATCAGACTGAATGTGCGGGCCTGGTTTGAAGTAATTCTCCAGTTTAGTAATGCACTTGCCAACGCTGGTATTACTTTTTCTCGCTCCTTTTTTGGTAAAACCAAACATTTACCGAACACATTTTCACTTTCTGCCCAACCTTTTGATTTTAAGTCTTCAATTCTTTCTTTTGATAATTCGGGTTCATGCTGATTAACCGAAACACAAAACAGAGTGCGAAGGTCAATTGCAACATCATAAACAAACAAACCACCAGTTCTTACGTTGTCGGGAATCCAGTTTCTACGCGGAAGTGTCCGGTTATTTGTGGTTAAGAATTCGTCAATTTCGTCACCCGTCAATAGCTTATCGCCCAATCTGACATTAACTGGATGGCGATCTGGTCTATCGCTCCGATCAAAAGTAAGATTCTCTTTATCAGTTCCGGCAAGAAGGGGGTGTATTGGGCGCATGGCAGATATGGATAACGGACTTCTCCTCTTTACAGTAACACCATCACCAGCACGCATCCATCCGCCAAGTAATTGGTCGATATAGGTTGGATCGCAGGGAGACCAAGGTTCTTTGTTTTCCAATTCCTTTTTTGCAGTAACATTGTAATTGAAGGTGATGGGGGCCATTTGAACATTTAAATTGGATGTCATGGCATCTAGTATTGATCTCTTTACTTGTTGACCACTGGAATAGGCAACAACACGGTTAAACTGAGGGTCAAAATAGGTTTTCTGACCATCTTGTACACAAAACACGGTGTGCTCAGCGTGTTTCAACGCTCTTAAATAAATGTACGGATTCATAATTTTCGGTTTAAGATTTTTTATTTTCTATTGCGTATTGAAAGCGGATAAGAGTTAAGAAATAAGGGACATTGTCAATGGGCATGACATTGATTAGCTCCGCTATTTCTGCCAGTTGTTCAACGTTTTGACTTCCTTTTACTATGGTCGTCAATCCATCTATAAACTGTTTCTTGTTCACTGAAGCCAATAGATTTGTAACTTCTTGGCTTTTTACCTTTTTTGCATTGGTATCACTATTTGAGTGACTGTTGAGGGTTTTCGCAATCTGTTGCGCTTTTTCCCATAATTGTTCGTTGTTTAACATTGCTAATAGCCAGATTTGATATGTATTAAAGTTGATAGTTTTTTCTTCGTCTGTTTCATTGTATTTGGGAACAACGCCTTTGTCCAGACAATCTCTGAATCCTTTTGGTTCCAACGCATTTACTCCAATAGCACCCATTTGGCAGGCTTTGGTAAATCCGAAGGCTGTACCAAATAACTGTTCCACTTGTTCAATCTTGGTGGTTCCGAAATATTTTGAATATAATTCATACGGTTGCCTGATACGTGGTAGTTCAAAAGGAACAAATCCAATGGTAATATTGGTTTGCCCTAAACTATAGATATAAGCAGTTAAAGATGATTCAGGATAATTGCGGGCAATGCCAACCAACACTTTTGTCCATGATTGAGTGGTTGCCTCCAATCCTCCATCTTTCATTGAACCAAAAGGATTAAATGCAGCGGTGGGGTTTGATTCATCATAGGTATTTTTATTATATCGGTGTGCAATCCACTGACCATTCCAAGTGTTGATTTGGTTTCCTCGCAGGTTGGGTGTTTTATTTAAAAACTCCCGGTAAAGTTGCCACCCGTCGTATAAATCCAACAAAACCTGTTTGTTGCTGAACAGAAGAGACAGTCCACTTTGTACCCCAATGCCAAAGCCACTACCGATCCAAGAAAGATAAACGTCATCTTCTTCGAGGGGAAAACTCATGCTGGTTATCTGCCCAGACGTGCTTGCCGTTAAATCAAGAGATGGAAATCCAATGGCAATGCTGGCATCGGCTTCATTCATGGATATTTTGTCAATTAATACTTCAAGTTTTACTTTTCGCTCTGCAATTGTGGGTGCAATACCTTTTTTAATGCCTTGAACAAAAGGCGAATTTGTTACCCATTGCATGTACTTTTCATGGTCGAAAAACAGGGTGAAATATTTCTCCACAAAGAACGTTTTTGCAGAGTAGTTGCACTTATTCTTCTCATTATAAGCATCAAGAAAAATTCTTCCAATATTTGCTGCTATCATAGTTCGTGTTTTTATAAGAATCGTTGTGTAACATCAGTAAACTCTGGTTTTGCAAATTCAATCAGAAAGCCTAGTTCAGGAT
>JAEWME010000360.1 GCA_023393265.1 Bacteroidota bacterium
AACCCTGTCGGAATTGGGCGACCTGATGATTTTCACGCGCTGTCGTTACGACAAAACGAAAGACCTGGGTGCCGAATTGTACGCAGTCAACCAGTCGAGAGGTGAATGGTCGGAACCAACTAAAATCGAACTTGTAGGCGATAGCCTGACGGCTGGTCAACCTTCGCTGAGCCTCGATGGAACCACACTTTATTTTGTTTCCGATCGCCCGGGCGGCTATGGAGGCAAGGACATCTGGATGGCCAAAGGCAAAGGCGGTTCTTTCAGCAGCCCTGAAAATCTTGGTCCTCAAATCAATACCCCAGGCGACGAGATGTTTCCATACATCAGGAACGAAAATGAATTGTATTTCTCATCAAACTACCGACCGGGCATCGGCGGACTGGATATTTACAAAGCTGTGAAAGACGAAAATGGCAAATGGGTTGTGGAGAATATGAAAGCGCCCATTAACTCACCCGGTGACGATTTTGGAGTTTGCTTCGCCCCCGGCGAAATTGAAAAAGGCATGTTTTCGTCTAACCGAAAAGGAGCCCGCAGTGACGATATTTTTTCGTTTTACCTGCCACCCAAAGTATTTAATGTTTCCGGCGAAATTGCTAACAAGGAAACCAATCAACGGATAGATGGAGCCATGCTCCGCATTATTGGAACCGACGGGACAAACCTGAAAATGCGGGCCGACGGCGGACGTTTTCAGTATAAACTGAAACCTGAGACGGAATACGTGCTGGCAGCATTTAAGGACGGCTATTTGAATGATAAAGGACGCTTGTCGACCATCGGCCTAACCGACAGCAAGGATTTCCGTTTCGAATTCAAGCTTGCACCAGCCGATGAGCCTGTAAAAATTAACAACATTACTTACGCCTTTGGAAGTTACGACGTAACTGAAGAATCGAAAGTTGCACTTGACTCGTTGGTACAATTACTTAACCTGAACCCGACCATCAAAATTGAATTGATGGCACATACCGACTTTGTTGGTTCAGACAAATTTAACTCGGAACTTTCGCAGAAAAGAGCGCAGTCGGTTGTCGACTACCTTATTTCGAGAGGAATAAACACCAACAGACTGGTAGCCAAAGGCTATGGTGAAACATGGCCAAAGAAAGTCACCAAAGAAATTGCCAAACAATACGACTGGCTGAAACGCGGAGACGAACTCACCGAAGAATTTATCATGAAACTGACGCCAGAGCAGCAGGAAATTGCCAAGGGACTCAATCGACGAACGGAATTCAGGGTGATTAGTAATGATTTCCACGAATAACTATTATTTCCTCAAAAATATTACCTTTGCCCCCGAAATTCGAAAAGGTAAGCCAGATTGTATGTCAGCAGATAACCGGTATATGGCTCGTGGGGTGTCGGCTTCGAAAGAAGATGTGCACAACGCCATTCAAAATATCGACAAAGGCCTGTATCCAAAGGCTTTTTGCAAGATAATTCCCGATATTTTGGGCGGCGATCCCGAATGGTGCAACATTATGCATGCCGATGGCGCCGGAACCAAATCGTCGCTGGCCTACCTATACTGGAAAGAAACCGGCGACCTGTCGGTTTGGAAAGGCATCGCTCACGATGCGCTGATTATGAACATCGACGACCTGCTCTGCGTGGGTGCTACTGATAATATACTGCTTTCGTCAACCATTGGCCGGAACAAAAACAAAATTCCGGGAGAAGTGATTGCCGCCATCATCAATGGAACCGACGAGCTTTGCGCCGAATTGCGCAGCATGGGCGTGAATGTTTACCCAACCGGCGGCGAAACTGCCGACGTGGGCGATGTGGTGCGCACGATCATTGTCGATTCAACGGTTACCTGCCGCATGAAACGCACTGATGTAATTTCGGCAGATAATATTCAGGCTGGCGATGTGATTGTTGGTCTGGCTTCATTTGGTCAGGCTACCTACGAAAAAGAATACAACGGCGGAATGGGCAGCAACGGCCTGACTTCGGCCCGCCACGACGTGTTCGCCAACTATCTCGCACAAAAATATCCGGAGAGTTTCGATCCTGAAGTTCCGGCAGATTTAGTGTATTCAGGAACAAAAAAACTGACCGAAGCCATCGCCGGTGTTGGCTTGGACGCGGGAAAACTCGTGCTCTCTCCTACCCGTACTTATGCGCCTTTTGTAAAAGAATTGCTGGCACAACTGCGCCCTGAAATTCACGGGATGATCCATTGTTCGGGCGGAGCGCAAACCAAAGTGATGCACTTTGTCGATCAGGTTCATGTGATCAAGGACAACTTATTCCCGGTTCCGCCATTATTTAAAATGATTCAGGAAGAATCGGGCACCGACTGGAAAGAAATGTACAAAGTTTTCAACATGGGGCATCGTTACGAAGTTTACCTGGCTCCTGAATTTGCAGAACAGGTTATTGCCATTGCCAAAAGTTTCAACATCGAAGCCCAAATTGTTGGCCGCGTTGAAGCCTTCGAAGGCAAAAAACTCACCATCGAATCGCCCTTCGGCACCTTCGAATATTAGCTACGCTCAATTACTTCCGGGCAAACTCCGCCCGGCTGAGTGCTTCATTCATCATTCATAAATAATAAATCACAACTATAATGGCAGATTATTCATTACTCGAAAAATACGAAGCAATACGCTACCGCTTCGAAGAAGTAGGCTCCCAAATCACCGACCCATCGGTGATGAGCGACATGAAACGGTACGTAAAGTTAAATCAGGAATATAAAAGGCTGGAATCGCTGGTTGGCGCTTTTAAAGAATACAAAGCGCTGATTGAGAATATTGAGACTGGCAAAGAAATGCTTGATTCGGAGACCGATCCTGACTTGCGCGAAATGGCCAAGGAAGAAATCGACAACAGCGAAAGCATGATTCCGAAGAAAGAGCAGGAAATCCGCTTATTGCTGGTTCCTGCCGATCCTGAAGATGGGAAGAATGCCATCCTTGAAATCCGTGCCGGAACAGGAGGCGACGAGGCCAGCTTGTTTGCCGGCGACTTGTTCCGCATGTACAGCAAATTCTGCGAACGTCGCGGCTGGAGGCTGGAAGTAACCAACACCAGCGAAGGAACTTCGGGTGGATACAAGGAAATTGTGGCCAAAGTTTCGGGAGAAGGCGTTTATGGCATCCTGAAATATGAATCGGGCGTCCACCGCGTGCAGCGTGTGCCGCAAACCGAAACACAGGGCCGTGTACACACTTCAGCAGCAACGGTTGCCGTACTTCCTGAAGCAGAGGAATTCGACGTCGAACTGAAAGAAAGCGACATCCGCAAAGACACCTACTGTTCATCAGGCCCCGGCGGACAGTCGGTAAACACCACTTATTCGGCCATCCGGTTAACGCACATTCCGACAGGGATCGTGGTTACTTGTCAGGACGAAAAATCGCAGTTGAAAAACCTAGCCAAAGCGATGGGCGAATTGCGGACCCGTATCTACAACATGGAGTATCAAAAATACATTGATGCCATCGCGTCGAAACGCAAAACGATGGTTTCAACCGGCGACCGTTCGGCCAAAATCCGCACCTACAACTGGCCCCAGGGACGTATTACCGACCACCGCATAAACCTGACGATTTATAACCTTCAGGCGGTAATCAACGGTGACCTCGACGAAATAATCGAAAAACTGATGGTTGAAGAAAACTCAGAAAGACTGAAAGAAGCAGAAATTTAATGATCCGGGTTGCGTGTTACGAGTTACGAGTTAAGGAAAATAACCCGTAACCGAATCCCGTAACCCGCAACAATATAAGATATGAACCGCGAACAACTTTTTGAACAGATTAAAGAAAAACGCAGCTTTTTGTGCGTTGGACTCGATACCGACATCCTGAAAATACCTCGTTTCCTGAGTGAAACGAGCGATCCGATTTTTGCATTCAACAAGGAAATCATTGATGCAACCCAGGATTTATGTGTGGCTTACAAACCCAATCTGGCATTCTACGAAAGTCAGGGTGTGGCTGGCTGGATCAGCCTCGAAAAAACAGTGAACTATATCCGCGAAAAATATCCGGAGCAGTTCATCATTGCCGATGCGAAACGTGGCGACATTGGTAACACCTCAAATTTGTATGCCCGTGCATTTTTCGACCACATGGATTTCGATGCAGTCACAGTAGCACCATACATGGGCGAAGATTCGGTAAAACCATTCATGACTTACCTCGACCGCTGGGTCATTTTGCTGGCATTAACTTCGAACAAAGGCGCTGCCGATTTTCAATACCTGAAAAATGATGCAACCGGAGATCAACTCTTTGAATCGGTGCTGAAAACTTCGCAAACCTGGGGAACTACCGACAACATGATGTATGTGGTTGGCGCTACCAAAGCTGAGAAGCTGGAAGAAATCCGCCAGATTGTTCCTGATCATTTCCTGTTGGTTCCGGGAGTTGGGGCGCAAGGCGGAAGTCTGGAAGAAGTAGCCAAATACGGCATGAATGACATGTGCGGGTTACTGGTGAATTCATCGCGCCAGATCATCTACGCGTCGGATGGTGAAGATTTTGCTGAACGCGCCCGCTTCGAAGCGCTGAATGTTCAGGTTGACATGGAAGAATTATTGCTGGAAGCTGACTTGCTGTAAAAAAAATGTGAGTGGCAAAACCTTCTGCCCGCCCTTTAAGATATGCAACTCCGAACGGACTTACTGAAAAAGAAGTCTTTTCGGAGTTTTTATTTACCCAAAGATGAAGGTTAGAAGTAAATACCGAAGAACAATGCCCCCGAAACTGAAAAAGACAGCTTCCCTGATCCGGTATTTTAGCATCCCGGCAGCCAGTGAAATGACAGGCGACGACAGTGGCAATATATTCGAAACGAGTAATGCCCAGTTACCGTATTTCCTGATCTCTTCCTCTGCCTTTTCATATTTATGCCGCCCGATAAGCTTTTCGATGATACCGGTACTGAAAAAATAACCAATCACATAGTCAATTGATTCTGAAACAAAAGCGGTTGACACAGCAACCAAATTCAACACAAGCGGATCGTAACCCGAACGCAGGTAATAGATGAACGCCAGTTCAACCGGCATTAGGAGGAAAAAGAAGAGGTAGCCAAAAAAGTTGATAATGGCAAACGACATGATTCCCTGACTGTTATTTTCGTAAATATCCCGTCCAACCGTCAGCGATGCCACAGCCGTAGTTAACGCAACCAGTGAAATAATGACAAACAGCCTCTTATAGTCAAATGCCTTATTCATATCAGCAAGAAAAAAAATTCAGAAATGACCCTTACAGCTTCGCTTTTATGGATTCATCTTCAACCGATTTAATCAAAAGTAATCAATAGTTTCTGAATTCCTGATTTAAAGAATTATCAATTTCTTAGGCTCACAAAACAATGAATCGGCAAGGCAATCGGCGATAATTTCTACCTTTACAGTCAAATACAAATCAGCCAAATGAAAACTATTGCATTTATCGTCGTTCTTATCTCCATCCTTTCGGCATGTCAGCCTGCAAAAAAAAGCGAATACATGAAAATCTCGGGCTTTGCCCAGGGAACCACCTATAGCATCACATACGAGAATTCGACCAGCAAGGATTACAGCCACGCGGTAGATTCCATTCTGAAAGCTTTCGATAAATCGCTGTCGATTTACGACTCCACTTCGATTATTTCGCGGGTAAACGCCAACGACACCACGGTGCGGGTTGACGACTGGGTTGCCGAAGTTTTCAACAAATCAGCTGAAGTATGCGATATTTCAGGAGGAGCTTTCGACATTACTGTTGGCCCGGTGGTAAATGCCTGGGGGTTTGGAAATGGACCGGTTGCCAAACACGATACGGCCTACATTCTTAGTTTGCTTCAATATGTGGGAATGGACAAAATTTCGCTTGAAGGGAAAAAGGTCATCAAAAAATTTCCTGAAATAAAAATCGATGTCAATGCTTTGGCCCAAGGCTATTCGGTTGATGTTGTCTGTCGCTTTTTCGATTCGAAAGGAATTAAGAATTACCTCGTCGAAATTGGTGGTGAAGTGCGCGGAAAGGGCACCAATGCAAAAAACAAACTCTGGCACATAGGCATTGACAAGCCCGCTGACGGGAACATGATGCCGGGAAACGACCTGCAGGCAATTGCTCAGATCGATAACAAAGCGCTGGCCACATCAGGAAATTACAGGGCTTTTTATGTGGAAAACGGAGTGAAATACGCCCATACAATCGATCCTCACACCGGGTTTCCGGCGCGCAATACGCTTTTGAGCGCCACTGTTGTTTGCGACGACTGCATTAGCGCCGATGCTTATGCAACAACCTTCATGGTGCTGGGTGTCGATAAAAGCAAGGAATTACTGAAAAAGCTTCCGGGAATGGAAGTTTATTTTGTGTATAGCGATGAACAGGGAAATTACCAGGTTTTCTTTACCGACGGAATGAAGAAAATGATTGTTGAAGAGGAATAGTAAAATCATTATTTCTTTATTCAGTAGTCAAAAAAATTACTCTAAATTGATTGTGGAATACTTCTAGACTTTAAACAATATTTTGAACTAGTGTGTCTTTTCAATACCTCGCTTTTGAATCTGTTTCAGAAAGTCATTGAGCTTATATGATGACTTGAACTGCTTCAGAAAATCGTCAATTAATAAAACTTCTTTTTCCATTACTGTGTAAAATTTTAAAATTAAACAAAAAAAATAACGGGGGTACTCCCGGTATTTTTCATTTACACAGTTTCTGTGATAGTGCTCTTTTGAACTATTGTGGTAAAAAAAATACCATGATTTTTTACGTTACATAATAGAATTACATGGTTAATTTCATTATATTTATTGGACTAATATGATATAGCCAATTAACATTAATCTTCTTTTTCAGAATCAAACATTATAAAAAAACACTTTCTTTTATCCACTGCCATGTATAAGTTTAAAAAACTACTTTTCCACCTAATCCTATTTCTTACACCTGTTCTTATCTTATTTTTTTTTGAGATATGCTTCCGTATTTTTGGCCTTGGCACAGACCTAAGTTTATTTGTAAAATCTAATCAATACAGAGGTTATTATGAAATAAACCAACAAATTGGGAAACGCTATTTCACCAATTTTACCGCAACTATACCATCTAATGATGTTTTCCTAATTAATAAACCTGACACAGCCTACCGTATTTTTGTTATGGGATGTTCAACTACACGCGGATTTCCTTACCAATCAGGAAATAGTTTCTCAAGAATTCTTTTTTACCGACTTCAGGATGCTTTTCCTCATAAAAGAATAGAAACTATAAATCTTGGGCTGGACGCCACCAGTAGTTATAGTCTGGCCGACATGATTGACGATGTGCTCAATTATAAACCTGACGCTATTCTTATTTATTGTGGGCATAACGAATATTATGGAACACTGGGTGTTGGCTCAACTGAAAAATTAGGGGGGGGGTAGTAAATTTCTATGGATCAAAAAGTTACGAATAAAGCTGATTAAAGTAAGAACGTATCAATTGATCCAAGATTTGTTTTATGCCCTATTTGAACAAAAGAAAGACAATACAGACAAGCCGATGGTCACTCTGATGCAAGTACTTGCATCAGAAAAATCAATTCCTTATGGATCTGAAATGTTTGTCAATGGAATCAGTCAATACAGAGACAATATTTCAGAAGTACTTAAAAA
>JAEWME010000361.1 GCA_023393265.1 Bacteroidota bacterium
GATGAAAGACGGGCTTATCGAATCGTGAACCGATGGAATTTTCAGAAATAAAGCTTTTCCTCGACGAAAAATCGCAACGATACAATCAGCCTTTTTTTATCGAAACCGATCCCATTCAAATTCCAAAACTTTTTGCTGATAAAGAGAATATAGAGATTGCCGCTTTCCTGGCCGCTACTTTGGCCTGGGGGCAACGACCGGTAATCATCAAAAATGCCCGGCGAATGATGTCGCTGATGAATGACGATCCGCACACTTTTCTGTTGAATGCCGGTGACGACGAGTGGCGCTTGTTCGAAACGTTCAAACACCGAACCTTTAATGGCGTAGATGGCGTTTTTTTCCTGAAGTCGCTTCAGAATGTCTATGTCAATCATGGCGGGCTGGAGCAGGTTTTTTCTGATGGTTACAGGGTGAGTGGTTCTGTATTTGGCGCACTCGTCTATTTCCGGAGAATATTTTTTGAGACTGACCACAGCCGACGATCGGAAAAGCATGTCTCGGATGTCGAAAAAGGCGCTTCTGCGAAACGATTAAACATGTTCCTGCGCTGGATGGTACGGGCCGATAACAATGGTGTCGATTTCGGCTTGTGGAAGCATATCCCAGCCTCGGCGCTTATGTTGCCACTCGATTTGCACACAGGCAATGTTGCCCGGAAACTTGGGTTGCTTTTCAGGAAGCAAAACGACTGGAAAGCAGTGGAAGAAATTACGGCAAGATTACGGCAATTCGATGCAACGGATCCGATCCGGTACGATTTTGCCTTGTTCGGGCTGGGCGCTTTCGAAGCTTTCTGAGTAGAAAAATAAAAGGCCTCCGTTTCCGGAAGCCTTGCAGATTCTAAACTGATCTCCTTCAGGAGAATTAATTTTTTGGAGCCGTGTTTTTAGTTGGCGAAAGTCAGGCGGCTTTCATTGCAAAAGCTTTGACAAGCACATCTGAATAATTTTCGCCGAAGTTTTCAAAGCACCATTCGCGTAGTTGGTCCATTTCCGAATCGCCCACCCAGTTGATACATTTGGACAATTCCTTCTTGAACAATTCACGGCTAAAACTCACTTTTGGTAAAATAACTTTAGCGTACTCTAGCATTGTTTCTGTTTTTTTGTGTTTCTATAACTGTTTATGAAAATAACGAATTTCCGTCGCCTAAAATGTGCCGGAAAACAGGATTAACAGAGTTTAACAACTGGCGCAATACCTGCTTTTTCGACAATCTGCTGACCGTCAGTTTGCTATGGCGGTCTGTCGTTTGTCCTGTTTCACAACATCTTTGCCGACCAAAACTCAACACAAAAGAACAGCACCGGAATTACGAATGGGTTGCAATTCGATGAATAAATTCTGAAATCTTTTGTGCCAAAGTTCCGTCTTCTTCAAGTGTTTTTACAAAAGCTGAACCAATGATGGCCCCGCTGGCAAATTGACAGGCATTGGAAAAAGTTTCTGCATTCGATATGCCAAAACCGATGAGTTGCGGATTTTTCAGGTTTTTCGACCGGATGCGCTCGAAATATTCTTTTTGCGAATCGGAAACACTCGATTTGGCTCCGGTAGTGGCATTGCTCGACACCATGTAAATAAATCCTGAAGAAGCCTCGTCTATCTGTTTCAGTCGCTCGTCGTCGGTTTGCGGCGTAATCAAAAGAATGTTGTGCAGGTTATTTGCTTCGAATATGCTTTTGAATTGTTCGAGATAAATGTCCATGGGCAGGTCGGGTAATATCAGGCCGTCGATGCCTATCTCGTTACACTTTTTGCAGAAATCTTCCATGCCGAATTGCAGTACCGGATTGAGGTAGCCCATCAGAATCAGCGGAATGTCCACCGATTTACGGATGTCCTTCAATTGGTCGAAAAGCGTGCGAATAGTCATTCCGTTTTGCAGCGCCACGAGGCTACTTTTCTGGATGACCGGCCCGTCGGCCACCGGATCGGAAAACGGCATCCCGATTTCGATTAGGTCTGCCCCGCTTTTAGCCAGTTCGCTGATGATTGTTGTCGTGTCGTCAAGCTGCGGATGCCCGGCTGTAAAATACACCGACAAAATGCGTTCTTTTTTCTCCTGAAAGAGTTTATTTATTCTGTTGTTCATGATTTTTAAGTTTAATGCTTCAGGCGGCAAGCTTCATGCTCCATGCAAAATACTTGCAGCTTGTGTCTTGTAGCCTTTTTAATATCCAAAATAATTCAAGTAGGTTTCCATGTCTTTATCGCCACGGCCGGAGATGTTCACCACCGTGATTTCTTCCGGTTTCATACTGATTTTCTCCAGACCTGCCAGTGCATGTGCCGATTCAAGCGCTGGAATAATGCCTTCCTTTTGAGTCAGGAGCATTACTGCTTTCAGCACTTCTTCGTCGGTTGCCCAAATGTATTTGGCACGACCGGTTTGGTGCAGGTTGGCGTGCATGGGGCCGATTCCTGGATAATCCAGTCCGGCAGAAATTGAGTATGCTTCGTTTATCTGGCCGTCTTCGTCCTGAAGTACATAAGAGCGGAAACTGTGCAAAACGCCAATACTTCCGTTGGTAATTGTAGCTGCAGTCTCGTGTGTATCCACGCCTTTCCCGGCTGCTTCAACACCAATGAGTTCCACGTCTTCATCTTC
This sequence comes from Bacteroidota bacterium, assembly GCA_023393265.1. GTDB lineage: Bacteria > Bacteroidota > Bacteroidia > Bacteroidales > Prolixibacteraceae > Aquipluma. The sequence goes on from JAEWME010000361.1 coordinate 2,615, forward strand.
CAGAAAATGATAGAATGCGCCGGCTGCATTGCTTCCGCCACCAACGCAGGCAATTACGCGCGTGGGCTTTTCGCGGCCAACCTGTTCGTCTAACTGCCAGCGGATTTCTTCCGAAATCACCGACTGAAACCGCGCCACCATATCCGGATAAGGATGAGGTCCCATCGTCGAACCAATCAGGTAATAGGTGTCGATCGGGTTGTTGATCCAGTCGCGCATCGCGCCGTTGGTCGCATCTTTCAGTGTTTTCGAACCCGATTCCACCGGAACGACTTCGGCACCCAGCATGCGCATTTTCTTCACGTTGGGTGCCTGGCGCTCCACGTCGATGGCCCCCATATACACCACACATTTCATGCCCATCAACGCACAAACAGTGGCCGTAGCCAGCCCGTGCTGTCCGGCACCCGTTTCGGCAATAATACGCGTTTTGCCCAACTCTTTTGCCAGCAAAATCTGACCGATCGTGTTGTTAATTTTATGAGAGCCGGTGTGGTTGCAGTCTTCACGTTTCAGGTAAATATTTGTCTGGTAATGTTCCGATAACCGTTTCGCGTAGTACAGAGGCGACGGACGTCCTACATAGTTTTTCAGCAGACTGATATAATCCTGCCTGAAATTATACGAATTGATGATCCGCATATAATTATTCCGGAGTTCTTCCACGTTGGGGCGCATCAATTCGGGAATGTATGCCCCGCCAAACTCGCCGTAAAATCCGTTTTGATTAACCTGATAACTCATGATTTATGATTGTTGAATGATTATTTATGATTTGTTTCTAGCATTGGATATTCCTGATTTCCTTTATAAACTTCTGAACCTTCGCTGCATCTTTTAAGGCCGGTTCAATTTCGAAGCCGCTGTTGATATCCAGGCCACACCATCGCGGATGCCCGAAATGCCTGATCGCTTTAACGTCTTCAGGACCAATGCCTCCGCTCAGGAAAAACGGCACATCGCCCCGGTAGTTCTGGAGCAACTGCCAGTTGAATTTTTGCCCGGTTCCTCCCGGAACATTTCCTTTGGTATCGAACAAAAAATAGTCGCAAACTCCTGAATAAACATTTAGTTTTTCAAAATCGAACTGATCGTCAACCGAAAAAGCTTTAAAAACTGTTAGTCCTGATTGTTGAACCTGGCGGCAATATTCCGGCGATTCGCTGCCGTGCAACTGCGTAACTTCGAGCCCCAACTGTTGGCAGGTTTCAATGACTTTATTGGATGGTTCATCGACAAAAACGCCTACTTTTTTTACCGGCTCCGGAACGATTTTCAGTACCTCCGCAGAAAATTCAGCGCCAACAAACCGCTTGCTTTTCGGATAAAAAATGAATCCGATGAAATCGGGCATCGCCAAAACAATTTCCTGGATATTGCCCGGATCGCGCATTCCGCAGACTTTGATTTTTAGTTCAGTCATATATTTGCAACGAATTTCTTACCTTTTTCTTCATCCCGAATTCATTTCGGGATCTGTTATTCATTTCGATGATCCTGAAACAAGTTCAGGATGACCTGGCCACAAGATTCACTTCAGTTTTTCAATAAATTCCTTGCATGCTTTTCCCGGATCATCGGTTTTCATGAAGTTTTCGCCGATCAGGAAGCCTTTAAATCCGGCTTCGCGCAGTTTACTGATGCTGGCCGGATCGGAAATTCCGCTTTCCGAAATTTTCACAAATTGTTCAGGGATCAGTTTGCTGAGTTTTACCGAGGTTTCCACATCGACGGTGAAAGTCCGCAGATCGCGGTTATTCACGCCTACAATGTCCACCAGCGGATTTAGCTTTTCGAGTTCTTCCTCGTTGTGCACTTCCACCAAAACCTCCAGTCCAAGGCTTTTGGCCGTTTGAGTCAGTTCCAGAAGTGATTCTTTCGTCAGGCTTTCGGCAATCAGCAAAATGACATCGGCGCCATGCGCTTTGGCTTCGTAAATCTGGTAGGGATCGAGCATAAAATCTTTTCGCAAAATGGGCGCTGCCGGGTTGGCGTGGCGAGCTTTGGCCAGATTTTCGATCGACCCGCCAAAATATTCTTCATCCGTCAAGACCGATAATCCGCTGGCACCAGCTAAAATGTATTCAGGCGTCACGTCAGTAACGTCGGCGCGGCCGTTGATGACTCCTTTCGAAGGAGACTTTGTTTTGAATTCGGCTATAATTCCACTCGCCTTATCCGCGGTTAAAGCTGCTTTCAGCGAGTTGCACTTCCTCCCGAAATAGGGCGAAGCTTTGAGGTGTTCTATAGGAAAAAGCTTTTTTGAGGCTTCAATTTCCTGTCGCTTGGTTTCGTTTATCTGATCGAGTATGGTCATAATTTTGCTACGGGTTTCGGGTTCCGGGTTCCGGGATGAACATGCAACCCGCAACTTGTGACACGAAACAAATTATCTGTTTAAATCCTTCAATTTAGTTAAAACATTCATTGCTTTGCCCGACGCCAGCGATTCGGTGGCTTCGGCCACACAGTCGGCCAGCGATTTTTCGGGCGAGATGCAGCGAATGCCCATTGCCGCATTGGCAATCACAACATTCTTCTGGGCGCTTGTTCCTTTTCCTTCCAGAATATTTTTGAAGATTTTGGCCGCATCATCCACCGAGTTTCCACCTGAAAGTTCCTCCGGTTTCACGGACGAGAAGCCGAAATCGGCAGCCGAAATGTTGTCTTCTTCATGATTAGTCACAAACCGGGCGTCGCCGGTCAGCGAGATCTCGTCGTAGCCGTCGAGGCTGTGAACGATCACATAATTCTGCCCGCTTTCAGCAAAAACCTGATTGTACAAATCCATCGTTTCAAGGTCGGAAACGCCAACCAGTTGGTTCTTCGGGAACGACGGATTGATGATCGGCCCCATCATGTTGAACAGTGTCCGCACTTTCAGCGCTTTCCGCACAGGTCCAACATTTTTCATGGCCGGATGAAACAGCGGTGCGTGCAAAAAACAGATACCGGCTTCCTCTACCTCGTGGCGCAATTTATTCGGATTGTTGCTGAATTTGTAGTCGAAATATTCAAACATATTTGAGGCGCCGCTCACCGACGACAATCCATAATTGCCATGTTTCGTAACTTTATAGCCAGCTCCGGCCAGCACAAAACAGCTCAGTGTTGAAATGTTAAAGGTGTTTTTTCCGTCTCCTCCGGTGCCAACCACATCAATCGTGTTGAAATCCGAAAGATCGACAGCGACGCACAAGTCGAGCAACGCCTGGCGGAACCCGGCAAGTTCTTCAGCTTTAATTGGCCTCATCCGGAAAACCGTCAGGAAAGAAGCAATTTCGGACTCCGAAAACTGCCCTTCGCCAATGCCAATCAGTGCGTGGCGCGCTTCTTCTTTGGTCAGTGTTTTTCCTGAAAACAGGTAGTTTAAAGTATCTTTCATTTCTTTTTTGTTGCAAGTTTCGGGTTACGGGTTTCAGGTTAGCGCATAACTCGTAACCTGTAACTCGCAACGATTTTTTATCTTTTCATCCAGTTGGCAATCATTTTTTCGCCCAGCGGAGTAAGCACCGATTCGGGATGAAACTGCACTCCTTCCACATCATATTCGGTATGTTTCATCGACATGATCAGGTTTTTATCGTCATAGCTTGTAACTTTCAGGCATTCGGGAAGCCCTTCCTGATTTACAATCCACGAATGATAGCGGCCCACATCAAATGTTTCGGGTAAACCATCGAACAACTGAGTTTCCACTTCGGTTTTGGTAACCGGTGTAGCAATGCCGTGCAAAACGCGGTTCATGTTGGTCAGTGTTCCGCCAAAAGCCTCACCAATAGCCTGATGCCCGAGGCACACGCCCAGCATGCTTTTGGTCGGCGCAAATCTACGGATTATATCAAGGAGCAGGCCTGCTTCTTCGGGAATACCCGGCCCTGGCGACAATACAATTTTATCATATTGCTCTAAATCTTCCAGCGCAATTTCGTCGTTCCGGAAGACATCGACCGGCAACCCCGAAATTTTTTTGATGGCGTGCACCAAATTGTAGGTGAACGAATCGTAATTATCTATGACTACTATTTTCATGATTTTCTATGTTTCGGGTTACGGGTTACAAGTTTCGGGTTAACACGGAACCCGCATCTCACAATCCGCAACAATTTTTACTGTATCTCTTTTGCGATTTCCAGCGCTTTTTTCAAAGCAGCCAGTTTATTATTCACTTCCTGAAGTTCACTTTCTTCCTGCGAATCGGCCACGATTCCGGCGCCTGCCTGATAAAACAAAGTGTTGTCTTTACTTAGGAATGAGCGGATCATAATTGCGTGGTTCAGCGTATTGTCGAAGCCGAGATAGCCGATGCACCCGCCGTAGAAACTGCGGCGCTGGTTTTCATACCGGTCAATCAGTGTCATGGCCATGTGTTTGGGGGCTCCGGAAAGCGTGCCGGCCGGAAACGAATCGCCCAAAACTGTGATCAGGTTGGTATCTTCCGGAAGTTTTCCTGAAACTTCGGAAACCAGATGAATCACATGCGAAAAATACTGCACCTGACGATAACTGTCGACCCGAACATCGCTGGCATTACGGCTCAGGTCGTTCCGGGCCAGATCGACCAGCATCACATGTTCTGCATTTTCTTTCGGATCGGCGCACAAACGTTCGGCAGCTTTGCGGTCTTCGTCGTCGTTTCCCGTACGTTTAAATGTTCCGGCAATCGGGTTGATGATTGCACGGCCTTTCTTGATCCGCAGTTCGGCTTCAGGACTTGAACCAAAAATCCGATACGTTCCGTAGTCAAAATAAAACAAGTAGGGAGAAGGATTGACTGTGCGCAAAGCCCTGTAAACGTTGAATTCGTCGCCTTTGAACGATTGTGAAAACTGGCGCGAAAGCACAATCTGGAACACATCGCCGCGATAGCAATGCTCTTTCCCTTTGGTCACCATGTGTTTATATTCGTCGTTGGTGATGTTCAAAACTTCGTCGCCAACCGTTTCAAACCGAGTTGCAGAGAAAGTCAGGTTCCGGAGCAGCGATTCAATTTGTCCCATTTCTTTCACTTCGCCTTCCATCAGGTTTTCGATCAGGTAAATGGTGTCTTTGTGATGATCGATGGCCACGATGTATTTGTAGAAGCAATATTTCACCTCCGGAATTTTATAAGCTGGCTTGGCTTCGGCATTGATTTCGATCTTTTCGAAGTACTTCACCGCGTCGTAACCTATGTAGCCAAACAGACCGTTTGCCGGAAGATTTTCGGTTTCTCCGGAAAGCCCGAACGATTTAAAAAACGCATCCAGTTCGCGGTCGACTCGGTTTTCAGCAGAAATAGTTTTGGTTACTTTTTCGTGACCGTTATATTCCACCAGAATTTGTCCTTCGTCGGCGGTGAAACAAGCCAGCGGCTTGATGCAAATGAACGAATATGCATTCTCGTGACCGTGATAATCCGAACTTTCAAGCAAAATCGAATTCGGGAACAAATCCCTGAATTTGAGGTAAACGCTTACCGGCGTGAGGGTGTCAGCCAGTATTTTTCGAACGCTAACCTGTACATTTATTTTTTTCATGCGAATATATTTTTGTTTTTATTTTCTATTGATTGGCAAAATCCTGAAACGAAAAAAGCGGCTTACCGTGTTCCGATAAGCCGCTTTTTGTTCGTTAACTTTTAAGCAATAGCGCTACATCCCTCCACGGTTTTGTGAAAAGTTTTTGCGCCACCACCAATTTGTTAACATGATTTGATTCATCATCGAATATTTTAAAAAATACCAATATGGCTATTATCATCCCAAAACCGGGAAGACCCCACCACGGAAGCCATATTGTATTTATGCTTTTGAACGATTTTGTTATGGATGTAAAACAATGAAATTAATTTCAGAATCACAACAGTTTTTTTCGGTTTCTTTTGTTCAATGATCAGTTTCTTAACGAAAGCCTCATTTTTGTTCCTGAAAAATCACTGACGATCGTTACTAAAAATAAGCGCACTATCCTTATATAGACGGATTTCGCCATGCCATTCGGTGTAGGTGAAATGTTCGTCGCTGTATTTAATTCCGGAGCCCATCCGCTCCTGCTTCAGCAAAGCAGTGTCGCCTTTAAACCCGAATGTGCAGGTTTGCGCTTCGTTGTCGAATTTCAGGATCAGAACTTCTCCAGCATTGTTTGTTACCGATGTCTCCACAATATTTTCTGTAGAAGAAACCGGATTGGCACCCGCGTTCTTTTCTCCGGAATTGACTATTGAAGAACTTTTCCCGTGACAGGAAATTAACATTAACCCGCTAATAATTGCGATAATGATTAACTTCAGGTTCATAGCTTATTGTGCCAGTGTAAACCTGAAGCTTACACCAAAGTTTGTATTTGCTGTTTTAAATGAACCGATGAGCGGGTTGTTCAGAATCCGGTCGTAGTAAACCCGCAACTGGAAACGGTCGCTAAGCATATAGTCAGCCGAAGTTTTCAGCGTGATGTTTTGCTGCCCTGCTGTTAGTTGCTCATCTTCTTCCACAATTTTCCGAAGAATGGTATTTGTTTTCCGGAATGAAAGGTCAGCGCGGACATTGAGGTCATTCGAGTAGGCCTTCTGCGATTTTTTTGTTTTTACGATCAGGTCCATTCGCGAGAAGCGGTACCCAAGTCCAAAAACCATTTCGTTGCTCAGCATTTCGGTCAACTGGTTATTTGCAAAACTCAGCGCCAGATTTCTGGTTGTTTTAATCTCTGCGCGGGTTTCCAAATCATTTAACCAGGTTACGTCAATGCCGATCAATGGACTGAATTGTTCTGAAATGCTCACCGAGTTGATGTCGTTCGGGCCAATGAAATCGCCCAACGTATTTCTTACATAGCTGAATCCGTCGCCATAAAGATTTTCATCGTAGTCGAGGTTCGACGTAAACGATCCTACATTATAGCTCGACCGGTAGGTGTGGTTAAAGTTCAGCGATTTAAAATATCTTTTCAGAAATTCCGATTGCGAAACAACACCTTCATAAGTTATCCTCCAGTTTGGCCGCAGGTATTTGAACGACGGGAACGGATCGAGCGATACCTTGTCCGGCGATTGTCCGGTATATGCAGCAATAAAAGCAGGAATTAATACTTGTTGAGATGTTGGACCGTATCCATTTGGAAATGTAGTAGCAACTCCACCATGGTCATTCCGGTCGTATCCGGGAACAGCAGCAACGCGGCGATCGGCCAGGCGATTTGCGATGACCTCCCGGAAGTCTTTCATGTTTTTGAAAGCTTTCGATGCACGCGGTGTCTTGTCGTTGCTCATTTTGCTGAAAGCTGTTTTCATGGTGTTGATCGACATGGTGAAATTACCCCGGATCGATTTATTGACCTGATCGAATGAGCCGCTCGAAGCATCATAGTTGTAAAATTCGGTCATTCGCTCGGAATACGTTCTGTTGGCGTTGATATCAATTTTCAGATCAGGAAATGGTTCAACATTTGCCCTGAAGTTGAATGTTTCGGCGTGGGTCATCACATAAGGCGAATTCAGCGAAGTATCGCGGGTGATCCAGCCTTTTTCTGCAGCCCGGCGTGCAAAATCTTTATCCTGCCAGCCGAAGAGGAATGGAACGCCGGGTGCTGTCGTTTGCCCAAAGGTGTCTCCATAATCATCTTTATTCGGAGTGTATTTTCCTGATCCGAAGAAATGTGGCTCGGGCATAAAGCCTGGCAGTACTGTTCCATCGGTTGATGTATAGCTGAGTGAAACGCTGCGCACAGCCATTAATGCACGGGTACCGTATTCAACTATCTTTTTACCCAAATCGCCTTTTACTTCGATCTTTCCTTTGACCAGAAATTTCACATCGTTGACGCTTTTGTCGGTTGTGAAAGTGATGCGGTTTTCGTTCACAATATCAACTTTGCCATCGACCTTGGTTCCTGTTTTGTCCAGGGCTGTTACCTCAATGTTTTCGGTTCGCAGCTTATGGAAGATTGACTTCGGCGTATTGGCTTTTAGCCTGACATTTTCGGCAGTATATTGAACTTCCTTGATTTTTGGAGCGTCTTTTTCTTTCGTCTGCGCGTTGTTGCCCTGTTGCGGCCTTTGCTGATTGGGCCTTTGCCCCGGTTGATTTTGCCGGTAGCGCTGATTCCTTTGCTGTTGACGCGAACTGGTACCAAGTTTCTGGTTAATCTCTTTCAGGAATCCAACTTTATTGTACAGTGTCACCATGTTGAACTGCCCGTTGAGCTGAATCTGGCGTGAATTTTCGATGATGTTCCCCAGGTTGATCGATTCATCGGTCACCGGGCCTGCCTGCCAGTCGTACATTCCCTGATACCGGGCCGAAAGAGATGTCCAGTCGAGCATCGGTAACTTATTAATTGGCGTCATGTAGTTCACATTAATCAGGTGGTGGTAAAGAGTCGGCCTCCCTAATTCCCGTATGTGTTTCCAAATCGTGTCTTTTTTTGCCTGATAATCATCGTCATGCCTGTTAATGCGTCCTTCCGGCTCGTCGATTCTGGCGGTTGCCTGGTTCGAAAAATCGACTTCGAGGCTTCGTGTGAGGTTATACCTCAAGTCGAGATACCTGTTCCAAATGAAGTCTTTATTGAAAGTCATCGGGATAATCAGGTTTGGATTCGAAATATTCCGAAGCTGTATTTCGTTGTAATGGCGATACAAATCAGTCCTGAATGAGAATTGCGACGGGAGCGGGTAGAAGTTGAAATCACGGATTAAGCGAAGCGGTTTTGCCTTCAGTAATTTCGAATTTTTGAATGGTTCTACCAACTCGGGCCTCCCGTTGAAATTGTAGCTAAATAATCCGCGATAGTTCTTTTCGAGGTTTTCTGCCACATTGATGTTCCGCTTCATTGTTTCGTTGTACGAATAGGTCACCGAGAAATTGGTCGGATCGTAAATTTTGGGTTTTCCCGATTTACTGCTTTTGTCAACCTTCACATTTGTAAAATTGATGCTCTTTCTGGTGACTACATCCTGGGCCATTTCTTTGATTGAATCCCGCTCCGATTTGCTGCCTGCTGTCTTAAGTGCGTCTTTCATCAGAATGTCCGGATCGAGCGGATTATATTTGGGGTTACTCTTGCTTTGCGAATATCCCATGTAAAGCGGAATTTTTACCTGTGCTTTATCGGGGAAGAATTTGCCAAGCTCGAGATTGGCCGACATATCTATCTCAACCAGATCGTCCATCGCCCGCTCATTTACTTTTTTGTCGATGCTCCCAAAACCGGCGCTTCGCGCGCGTCCTGCAACAATGATTGATCCCAAATCTGCCAGACGCGTAGAAACCCTTCCACTGGCAGCCCAACCGCCACCTTCGTTGAAATCGGAAAGGCGCAGTTCGTTGACCCAGGTTTCGATTGAACGTGGTCCGTGGTCGAGGTTGTCTCTTTTCGGATAACGAATACCAATCATCATCACTTCAACATTTCCAAGGTTCGGGTTACCCTTGATCGAGATCGTTCGTTCGCCGTCGGCTTCTGCATAAACTTTTGCCAAACTTACGACTGTGTTGGCCTGGCGCATTTCGTCGTTTCGCTTCAGTTTCAGGTTGGTAAAAGCATCCAGCGACAAATCCAAACGGTTAACTTCGGGCCAAACCGCTTCGCGATCAGCTTCGTTTTCGCTTTTGTATGATCCTGTTGGATCAGTCAGCGAAAGAGGTATTTCGTACTCGTAATAGTTGTAGTTGTAGTCGGAACCTAAACGAATGAATAATGAAACCTCATTGTCTTTCAACGGATAACCCTCAATGGCTTCAGCATGAACTTCCATTTGCAGTCGTTTGTAATTACGGAAGTCCATCGCCAGATTTTTATATACCGCTCGGGCATCGCCTTCTTCCAGATCAACAGTTTTCAAGACCATCGATTGTTCGTTGAGCTGTCTCAACTGCGGGTTGGCCGGGTCAATCACCCTTTCGATTCCGGGGGGAAGCACGTAGTGAATTGGTTTACGGCTCGAATTTTCCTCGATGTTAACGGCAGATACGTCGAATTGTGCATTGGGCGAATTGACACCAATTCCGCCATCGACATCCTTGGTGTATTTTCTCCAGTCGGCACGCACCAGGTCGAGTGTGGCAAAACGAAGAACCGTTGAATCGGCGAATCCACGCATAAACATCCTCATGAAGCGTATCGACTTAAAATCGCTGATTGAACCAATTACTTTGTTGGGATCACGCACCGGTACTTTGAACTGATACCAGTTGACCTTTGAAAGTTTCCCGTTTTTCAGTTTTACCGTTGCTTCTTTGATGTCGGTGATCGAATTTTCACCAATCTTCATATCTTGCCTGCGAAGGCTCACCCTGTATTGGTAATATCTTTCATACTCATTCAGGGTATTATCGCCATTAATGTCTTCTATGTCGGGCGAAATGGTTGATGTTGTTGGATACGATTCAGGAGACATTTCATCAGTAGGCGAGTTGCCGTCAGGACCATTGAAATTTTTATATCGTTCCAGGATACCAAGTTTCTGCTGGTCGTAGTCAGATCCGCGGAAATAATGGTAATTATCAGCCGAGGGGTCATTATAAAATTTTTCGAAAATATTATCGCTGACAATACTTTTAATGGCATCGAGGTAACTTTGTTTGAATGATCTTTCATCATCATCATTCAATCCATCAAACCCGATGTCCTGATACCTGCGGCTTTCTACATTGGAGTCAAACTCCGGAACCAGCGATTGCTGTTTCGAAACGCGTCCCCAGATGGTGGTGTCAACTTTGGCAACATCACCATTGGTTGGCAGCCCGTTTTCGAAAGATTTTCTGGAGTCTTTCAAAATGTCTTCGGATACGTCTCCAAGGTTGAAATACAGGTCTCCACCTTGGTTATTTTCGAGTGTGTCATTCACAAATGGGTCCATCATCCAGAATTCGATGAATTCGATGTTGGCAGCTTCAAAGTCGCTTGTTTCAACTTTTCTCATGATACCTCCCCAGCGTGATGCAGGGTCGCGAAGTGTTCCATCTGGATTCAAACCGTGCGAGTATGAAGAAGGGTTGGTGTCATAGTTGTAAGGACCACGTTCTTTGGGATAAAAAGCCAAATCGAAAACAGGAATGTTGGTCGGCATACCTACCGGCGTTTCCCTGTCCGGAAAAATTTCAGTTTCGTATACCTCGCGGGTCAGGTGGTTCGATTGTTCTTCCTTGTTATTCTTGATATTGTCGGGAGTTTGCGCATTGTTTCGCTGCAGCAGCGGATCAATCTGATACCAGGCCAGTTTGGCACGGTTGTAGCCGTAAGCGAGGTCCTCGTTTGTGTCTCCCTCCGGAAATAAATCGGGTTGTTTTTGCGGCGTACTAGCCAGTACCCAGGCCGTGCGCGTTTTCATATCGATTGATGTCTTCGTCGCTTCGAAATCGTCAATATATGCTGTTCCGCTTTTGTTAATCACCTTAGAGTGTCCCGGAATCAACTGGGCAAATTCACCATCGAAAGCAAAAGTTGAGGGTTCCTTGGTTGAATAGAAAGGTAGTTTGTCGATGATTTTTGTGATGAGTTGCGACTGGCTCGAATAAGACGCATCGAGTCCAAGCATGGTGTTCGAAATCGGGTCGTCGCCGTAATTAACTTTTTGGGTCAGTGGCCTTTCCTGCATATGCAATACCGTCGCACCCAGGTTAAACCGGTCGCTGAAAGCATAGTTGGCATGGGCTCCCAGCATGGTTTTTCGCTGCATACTAAAAAGGTCCTGGCTTTCAGTAGTAACCTGAATGGGCGTTCCTGATTCAAGCAAGCCGGAGTTAATGATGGTGACGATGCCGGAAGTATAATCAACCGTATAGTCTATGTTTTCGGTCAGCGTACGTCCGCCGGTAGTTACTTTCACCGAGCCGCGTGCCAGATTTTGCGAACCAACCGAAATCTCGGAACTGGAAGCCCCTTTATACGAACCTTTCAGCTTAAATTTATTGTGCTCTGCATCTTGCTGGGCTACAGTCTTTGTTGAGTCGTAAAGTGTTGAGTAGACATATTTTCTGGCTAGTTCAGAATCACTGATAGAGTCGGCCAGGCTTTTCCCGAATGGTTCCAATACCGGGAATATCACTTTCCCCGATGAGGAGTTCACCGTTATTCCCTCAACATAGTCGAATACTCCGTCGCGGCCCAGATCGAGTTGCGAGTTGAGGTTGTCGAGGTTTAAAACCCGCAGCAAAATATGCCCGTCAAGTCTTCCTTCAGGAATGTAGTTGAGGTTGGTTCCTGTCTGGTCGTTTTGGTATAAAATGTCGAGTACAAAATCTTCTTTTGAAAGCTGATAGGCGTTCAGGTCGTATACGTTTTTCATCATCAGCTTCCAGTTGGGAATCTTTGGGGAAAGATTCGTTCCTTTCAGCAATTTCAGGACGAGTGTTTGTGGTGCAGTGATACCATCTGTAGAGAATTCACCTACCTGGTAGGTTTTTCCGTCGGCGGTGTAGTTGAAGGCAACAGCCAAAACTTCGTCTGAGTTCAGGGCCGACCGCAGCGAAATATAACCAAGGTTTAAGTTCACTGTGTATTCTGATTCACTCAGCAAACGAGCCTGTTCAATCTTTTCGTAGTCTTGCCCGCCAACAAAATCGGGGGCCAGCGGTCCCATTGTTTTGTTAATGTTATCCGACTGCCTGATACCGCTGTAATTGTTGATGATTTGCTGATACAGTCCGTTGGCATCGTTAAACGGATAAATACTTTCCGGGTATTGAAGTCCTGGTGTTTCCTGAAAGGCTGGAATTGCATTGAAAATATTGCCTTTTGGATTATTCTCGTTGACATTTCCTTCGTGTTCTCCCAAATCCATAAATGCCAGGATGTTTCTGGAATTTGTGAAATTACTCGATTTATTGGTTACCCAAACTTCGATTTTATTGATCGTAATAGACGAGCGTACGATTGGAAGATTTTCCAGTGCTTCGTTGTAATGCTCACGGAAATACTGGGCCAGAAAGAAGTGACGGTTGGCATCATAATCGGCAGCCGAAATTTCAAAGCTTTTCTTTTGGGCACCACCTTCCGAATCGATTACTTTGGTTTCACCCTTGTTCTGCGAGAAAATCGTGGTGAGGTTTAGCTTTCCAAACTGCAACTCTGTTTTCACACCAAATAGATTTGTTCCACCGGTAATGAGTGACCCGTTGAGGGGCAGCGAAACGTTACCAGCCTCAATCTTTTTGATGATCTGGTCCTCATCTCCTGTATAGGCCAGGTTCATTTTATTCTCGTAATCGAATGTGGCTTCAGTATTGTAGTTTACGCGCATTTCCATGCGGTCGCCGATTTTTCCCATCACATTCATCTGTATTTTCTGGTCGAAATCGAATGTGGGCACCTTGCGGAGTCGCTCAGGAATAGAAGGGTTTTTGGTCTCGTTCATCTGATAACCAAAGCTCACTTCAACATAACCTTGTGGCCTGATGTCGATGGTGTTGCTTCCGAAGATTTTATTGAAGACTTCGCCGCCAACAGTCAGCTTAGGAATCAGCCCTCCTTTGTCTTCCAGCCCTTTCATTTGTGTTTGTGTCCGCCAGTAATTCTGAACAGCCTGGTCGAAGTCGTAACGCTGAAACTCCTTTTTTGTCATCGACTTTGGCAACCGGTAGTTGAAGTCACCAATCTTTTCCACAAAATTGTATTCGCCGGTTTCAGGGTCGTACTCAATCTCGGTGCGGATGTTTGAGGGTTTTTTCAGGTAAAGTGAAAGACTGTCTTTTTTATCGGGATAGGCAAAGGCTGGTTCATCGTCGAAATGATAAGGAAGGATGCCGGTTGTGTCGATCCTGACGGTGTCTGCAGGAGCCGACAAAATGGTCATCGAATTGTAGTCTCTCAGGGTCGTTCTCGATTCTGTCGGACTTCCGCCAAGAGCATAGACAATCAATAAAATAAGCAATAGAAGTATGTTTCTGCCGTACTTTTTCAATGCCGAATCTTTTTCTGTTTAAAGGTTCTTGAGAGCTAGTTTAATTACCCCCTCAACTGAAAGATTTGGTTGTGCGGCCAGAATTTTATCCAATTCTTTTTCGGCCGGTTTTTTCGCAAATCCCAGCATGACTAATGCAGATAACGCTTCATTTTTCAATGTATTGTCTGCGGTCATTACAATTTGTTCGCTGGTCGGAGATTTCCCCACCTTATCTTTTAAATCGATCACAACCCGCTGTGCCGTTTTAATTCCGATGCCTTTGATACTCTTCAGCAAATTAATGTTTTCTGAAAGGATGGCACTCCTGATTTCGTCGGGCGAAAGTGACGAAAGCATCATGACCGCAGTATTGGAGCCGATGCCGTTTACGGAGATGAGCAACCTGAAAAGTTCGCGTTCGGTTTCGGTAGCAAAACCATATAGCAGGTGCGCGTCTTCGCGGATGACCTGATGAATGAAAACTTTGACTGTTTCCTGCCCGTTTAGCTGTGTGTAGGTATTTAGCGAGATGTTAATGAAATACCCCACGGAATTAGCATCGAGAACAAGATATGACGGTTTCAGCGTATCGACTGTGCCTTTTATAAATTCGAACATACACGGATCAAATGTTAGATTCCTTCTTCGAGCGCCTCAAAGTCGACTGACTCATCGGTTTGTCCCTGTGTAATATTGTATTTCCTTAGCGGATTTTTGGTTATTTCCTTGAACCTGGCCCTGTTTTTATGGATGTCGATAGCCAGGTAAAGCGCTTCGCGGAATGAATCGGGCGAAGCTTTGTCTTCTCCGGCAATATCGTAAGCAGTTCCGTGTGCCGGCGATGTCCGGATTATAGGTAGTCCGGCGGTGTAGTTTACGCCTTTGTCGAAAGAAGCCATTTTAAACGGAATTAATCCCTGATCGTGAAACATGGCCAAAATAGCGTCGAATTTTACGAAGTCGCCCGAACCGAAAAAACCATCGGCTGGATAGGGGCCAACAGCAATAATACCTTCTTCTTTTGCCCGTTCAATCGCCGGAATAATAATATCGATTTCTTCATGTCCCAGCAACCCATTGTCGCCTGCATGAGGATTCAACCCAAGCACAGCGATACGCGGTCGCTTGATAAAAAAGTCTTTTTCGAGCGACTGGTTGATGATCCGAAGTTTATTAACGATAGCTCCTTTTGTTATTTTTGCTGCAATTTCCGAAGTAGGAACGTGCCCGACCACGACACCCACTTTCATCGATTCACTAACCATGAGCATCACGAAATCGCGCGTTTGAAACTGCTCTGCAAAATATTCGGTGTGGCCGGGAAATTGAAATTTCTCCGACTGGATGTTGTCTTTGTTGATTGGAGCGGTAATCAGGGCATCTATCTCCCCTGATTTGAGGTCTTCAACAGCTTTTTCGAGTGCCATGTAGGAAGCTTCGCCCGCCATTTCACTCGATTTTCCAAGCTCGACACGGATGTTGTCGTCGATGCAATTGATGATATTTGCTTTGCGGGGGTCGGCTTCGCTGATCGAGCGAATATGATTGAAGTTGAACGATTCGATGTTGAGCGCTTTTTTGTGATAAGCAGCCACTTTGGGCGAACCGTAAACCACTGGTGTGCACATTTCGAGAATTCGCGGATCCATCAGCGTTTTCATAATTACTTCGTAGCCAATTCCGTTGATGTCGCCCTGCGAAATTCCTATGATAATTTTATCGTGTTTCATTGATTTGAATTTTATTTGTATTTGCCTTAAATTTGATTGTTCACCCTGTTTTCCTCCCGATAATATATCTTCTTCCGGATTTCTTCCGTTTGTTTTTATTTCGGTGGCGGCGAAGCGTCATCCAAAATTTTCAGGTTAATCCTGATTTTGGTTCGCAAATTTAATTATTTAAACCGTTTTTGCATTACATGGTGAAACGAATATCTGTTTAATTGGCAGGTAGATTCCTGATGCTTCAGGGGCGACTTTCTTGTAACGATTGATCAGAAAATAACAAATATCAAAAGGATCAGAATCATCAGTATAAAAAGAACAAACTGGTTTCGTGCAAAGAGACCGAGTAAAAGCAAAATTTCAATTTCTTCGGTGTTGGCTGTGTATATTTCGATGGTGCCTTTGTCTTTCGATAGGAATTCGTGGCTCTGATACGTAATCAGTTCATCCCCATTGAATTTCCATGACCAGCGAGATTGCCAAAAGTTTTTGATTTCGAGCTCGAAGCGCTTGCCGTTGATGACAATGTCGGTTTTCGGATTAAACAGGTTGAGCATGATTGTTCCCAGTAAAGCCTGGTTGTGGGCGTCGTATATTTCGAGTTTCGAAAGGAAAAATTCGCGGTTCAGCAAAAATCGCCTGCCACCAATGGTTCCATACGCTTTCGAACCAATCAGGCTTTCCCAAACCACTGAACCAATCTGCTCACTTCCCCGATTGATTTGTAACTGTTTCCCAAAAATTGATTTCGACCATTCGTATCGTTCCATGTCCTGTGTGTTAAAAACGTTGAAAGTTACGAAAAATGATTTGTTCTGCTTCAGTCACAATCGTCGCCAAGGTTTAGCAATTCAACTTTCCTGAAATCGATGGGCGAACTTTCCGATTGAAGGGAAATGGTTCCTTTGGTCAATAGATTATTCCCGTCAGGAGGTAAAAGCTTGAAATATGATGGATCGCGCTCGTCGAGTTGTGGCTTGCTGTATTGCATCACCACCTCGCCATCAATAATGTGTTTTATGATTGAATCACCCTGTACTTCTATTTCGGCAGTGACCCATTGGTCGCCATGATAGGTTTTAGAAGTCGAATTGGTGCAATGTTCAGTCCATAACGAATCATTGTAAACAATGTTGGTGCCCGGAGTACAGACGTTCAGGTTTGGTCGTTCGTCTTTTCCATTTCCTCCCAGCAACTGGACTTCAATCGAAACCGGAAAATCCTGGTTCAGGTCTATGCTTTCTGCCGACTGGCCGTGGATCATAATTCCTGAATTACGGTAGGCCCAGCCTGCGCCTCCCTCGCATTGCTCGCCTGTAAAGCGGTACTC
>JAEWME010000435.1 GCA_023393265.1 Bacteroidota bacterium
TCGACTCCGCAGCACAGCGGCAGGAAATTGAACAGTGGTTCTCGCTGCTTGCCCAGCGTTACCCCGACATGCCATACATCGATGTAGTGAACGAGCCGCTCCACAATGCACCAAACGGCATGAAGCCCTGGGGGGCCTCAACGCCCAATGTAGATTATGCCAAAGCGCTTGGCGGTGCCGGACAAACAGGCTGGGACTGGATCATCGAATCATTCAGGCTGGCGCGAAAATATTTCCCGAATTCGAAACTCATCATGAACGAATACAGCGTCATCAACAGTTCGACAGAGACTCAGAATTACATCAAAATCATCAATCTCCTGAAAGCTGAATCGCTGATTGACGGAATAGGTGAACAGGCACACGCCTTCACAACTGCCGGTACGTCCACTTCAACAATGAAAGCAAACCTTGATGCATTGGCAGCAACCGGCATCCCGATCTATCTCACAGAAATGGATGTTGATGGTGCAACGGATCAGGCGCAGTTAAAAGAAATGCAACGTGTTTTCAAGCTATTCTGGGATCATCCCGGCGTGAAAGGAATCACCATGTGGGGGTTCAGACCCGGCATGTGGCGCACCGATCAGGGCGCATACCTGGTAACCCAGGCAGGCAAGGAGCGTCCGGCGCTTACATGGATGAAAGCGTATGTGAACGATTCGGTAGTGAATGCACAATCTATCGCAGTTTCCATCCTGAACGACACAACAGCCACCATCGTAAAAGGCAGTACTGTTGATATGGTTGCCGAAATGCTTCCGCTAAATGCTACCATCAAAAATGTCTCGTGGAGTGTAAGTTTGTCGTCGCTGGCAAGTATCGACGCAACCGGCAAACTCACCGCGATCGCTCCCGGGCGAATCAAAGTAACCGCAACAGCCTGGGATGGTTCCAACGTATCGGGTTCCATGAACATCACGATTGTCAAGGAGTCGACCAATGCAGCCGGAAAGATTCGGGCAGAACGCGTACGCGTTTTTCCCAATCCGGCAACTGATGGAAACTTCACAATCTCCGGAATTGACGGAATTAACAGAATTGTAGTTTATGACCTGACCGGCAAAAAAGTAAGTGAATACCAGAACCTGAATCAATCAGAACTTCAGGTTCGTATTGGCTCCGGAAAAGGAATTTACCTGCTAAGTCTGTTTGACGGAACACAAATCATCCGCAGAAAAATAACCGTAAACTAGCTTATATAAACATACAAGAGGAGATCAAAACAAGTCTCCTCTTTTATGTTTCGTTGCCTAAAAAAGATCCGGTTTTACTTGCAATAATTGCCAGAATATTTTCAATTAATAGAAATCTCTTTTCCCTTCTCAATCGCATAACCAAGCCATATCCTTCCGCCTTCCTGAACAACCGGAATATTGAGCGAAGTTGGAAAATCGACGATTGAGACCCGCAACCCGAGCGAAACAGAATAGTTGCCCGGCGCAACCGGGATTCCGCAGTTGGTTGCCCAGGTGTAAGTTAATTTCTCTCCTCCCTTTAGCAACGATAGGTCTTTCAAATCATTGATGTTCCAATAATAATTTTCCCAATGTGACTTCAGCAAAAAATGCTCGCCTGTCTGCTTGTTTTCAAACGAGACACGCGCATGAAAATTAAAATCCTGCACATCCATTTTCCCAGGATCAGGAACGTAGTAGTTCACCGGATCAGGATTTGTCAGGGTCATGGTGAATATCAATACCGAATCGTTGTTCGTAGCGGTTTTAACCTCATCGAGCGTACAAGTTATCCCGCTGTAAACCAAATGGTCTCCCGATAAAGCCTCAACAATCCGCTTTTTATTTCCCACATCGTTTAATCCGCCGACCCTGCAAACAAAAGGAAGTATGTCGCTTTTTAAATCAGGATATGTCCTGCTAAAAATGATCAACTCCTCCGGCTTGTTAAAAAGTACCGAAGGATAAACCGTACCGTGAAACAGCGAATCGCCATCGACCAGCACCGAGAAACGGACAAAACTGTAGGGAGGTTTCTCGTTCCCAATGTTCAGGTTAAGCTCTTTGTTGAGAAAAAGGTAGCCGCTTGTGCTGTCGAAAAAAGCAATGTTATTTTCCTTCACGGTGGTATGGTCGGCATCCGAAAAGACAATGGAAAACTCCGGATCGTGAACGGCTGGCTGTTCATCCGATTTGCACGAAACCAGGAAGATGCAGAACAGTTCAATTAACAAAAATGACATTTTCATATCGCAAAATTTTACTGGCAATCCATGAAGTTTCCTTCAACGTATATGCAACGACTCCAAAAAATTATTTTATGATCTACACGAACGAAAACAATCTTATTTTAACGGTTCGCTCAACTTATCCACTCGCTGGATGATTTCAAGGGCTGTTGCTGCTAATAATTGCTCAGCATCTTTGTATTGAGAATCAAGAATTGTAATTTCTACAATGGTATTATTCTGGTTAACAAAAATTGCTGCACTATTTGAATACCACCATTTACCCGGGAACGTCGCACTGGGTAATCCTTCACGGATTCTAACGGCTACATTGTCTATTCGTTCTTCCATCCTCGATATTGCCATGGCTTGAGAGTCAAAAACTGCAACGCCAATTTGTCTGTACGTCTTATTGTAAACAGCGATTCCTGCTCGTTTAACTTCACCATCTGTCGAATATGGAAAATAAGAATCAATAAATGTCAGACTGTCCATCTTCTCCCAAAAACCAGGAACACTATCCAGCTTAAGATTCAACAAATCAACCGAATTGAAATATTTATTAACCGGCTCGGGATTTGGCTCCGAATCGGATTTGTGGCAGGAATAGAAAGCCAGGACAAGAAATAAAAGAAAATTTGTTTTCATATATCAATCAACTTTAACAATGCAGCTAGTGTGGATTTGCAATCGACACCTCTTAGCTGCAGATCTGCGATCCACTTTAAGCCGTCATTCACCGGCGTTTAGTTGCATCAGCACTACAAATCCTGTGCACCCAATGGCGATTCGAAATCGCCATCAGCTTTCGACAGCTTTTTACACATTCAGAGGAGCAATGCCATCTCCCTTTATTTTCTATCCAAAACTCCATATGGTACTACCCCAATTCTTAAAAATGGACCACCCCTGACTGCAGAATGAAGATCAAAACTCACTCTTGATAGCACTATATCTGAAGATGTTATTTTTAGTGTTATTTGGGCTAAAGTCATTTCTTCTGGTGATGGAGGTCTCAAAAAAGATACAGTATAGGTTCCACTATATGTTTTTTCACTACCTTCCTTTGATATAGTTATCGTTGCATTGTTTTTGTCAGTCAAAGCAAGATAGAGTACATTCTCTTGCCCAGTCGTCTGAAATACAGATTGCCATTCGCCAATGATAGCCTGTTTGAACTCAACTTCCGTAAAATTATCACGTAATTCAATAGGATCGGCTTTTGGCACCTGAACTATGGTTTCTTTACTGCAGGCGACAAAAAAAAGAAAGCCTCCAAATAATAGAAATGCTAGGTTTTTCACAACGGGTATGTTTTTACAGATTTAGTACTTTTTCTTATAGTGGATCAATTAGAAAACATAAATTAAATTTTACGATATCAATGCTAATTATCTACAAATTTAAACAAATTAACTGATAGTTAACCTATCGATTAAAACTTTACAGAACATATTTTGAAAACTAGCTTTTTATTTTTGGGAAAGCCAGTTAAGCATCTAAAAAAAGCTGCCACCTATATTGAGGACAGCTTTTCCTTTCGATATAGCAGGTCATTTATTCTGAATTACACTTTATCCAGTTGAACGGTAAAATGCCGCATGATGGGCGCTTCTTTTCGGATACGCAATCCGGTGGTGATTTCGTCGCGGATATCCCAGATGTTCTTCAGACCTGCGGCCACCACATCCATGTGGTTGTTCGAATACGTGCGGCGCGGAATGGCCAGTCGCAGGAATTCGAGTTTCGGATAGCGGTTGTCGAGTGTTTCCGGGTCGCGGTCGGCCAAAAGGGTGCCCACCTCAACGCCACGTACTCCCGCTTCGAGGTAAAGAATGATGGCCAGCGTTTGCGCCACGAATTCCTCCTTCGGTACATGGGGCAGAAACTTTTTCGCATCGACAAAAACTGCATGTCCGCCAACCGGTTGCTGAATCGGGATTCCATACTCCATCAGCTTGTTGCCAAGGTAATGCACCTGCCTGATACGCGTATCCAGGAAATCGTTGGTGGTTACTTCATCGAGACCAACGGCCAGCGCATTCATGTCGCGGCCTGCCATGCCGCCGTAGGTCACAAAACCCTCGTACATGATATTGTAGGTCGAAGCTTTTTCGTACCAATCCGGATTTTTCATGGCAATGAACCCGCCGATGTTTACCGCACCGTCTTTCTTGCTGCTCATGGTCATGGCATCGGCATACGAGAACATTTCGCCAACAATTTCCTTGATGGTTTTATCCTGATAACCAGCTTCGCGCTGCTGGATGAACCAGGCATTTTCGGCAAAACGCGCCGAATCAAAAATCACGGGTACACCATACTTTTCGGCCAGATTTTTCACTTCGCGCATGTTTTGCATCGACACCGGCTGCCCGCCCGAGGTGTTGCAGGTAATGGTAACAATGATGGC
>JAEWME010000025.1 GCA_023393265.1 Bacteroidota bacterium
GTTAATACCAGAGCGTGAAAAACGTTCATACGAATATACTATCACATAATTGATGTTCTTTGTGCGTTTCACAAATGTCAGCATCCGGTTAAATTCTTTTCTATCATCTGTTTTAGCAGACTCATAAGTGCCACCAAAATATCCAACCACATTTAGTCCCCTTCGATCTGCATACATCTCGCAATGTTTCTTCTGTGATGCTAAGCTGGTATTGTCTTCCTGGTCCGCTGACGATACCCGCGTATAGATAACCGCATTATTTCCTTCCTGAAATTGTTTCGGCGCTTGAGGGGCAAACTGTTTGAATAGGCTTAAATCACTCATCGCAGTAATATTTTGAGTTAAAATCGAAGATAGAATTTTGCTGCAAATTTCGAACCGGAATGGTGTGCTATTTCTTCAAAAAGAGGGCTTTCAAAATCAAAAGAGCAATGGTTTCTGCATCTTTAATAAGCTGTTCATAATCTTCAATAGACAAATCCTTGTATTTGGGAACAAGACGTAGTTTTTCTAACGGTAATCTAGCCTTCACCCGTTCAGTTGCTTCTTCTATATTTCTGTTTTGTTTTTCTGCCATAGTATAGCGAGGCTGAACCCAGAAATCTTGATTCTGCCGTTTCAGCTCCGACAAACCTATGGAGTGTATTGACACATTGAAAATTAAAGGATGAACTGACATAAAATGTCCGTATTTGTCCGCATTATTATTGCAGACATTCAAAGAATAAGCTGTTTTTTTCGTTTTCAAAGAAATCTAAATTCAATGATGCCAAGCCTTCAGCCCCTTCATTCCGGTCTTTCGTTCCTCGTTCCCTGCATTCAGGAGCCTTCGGTATCCCGCGCAAGAGTAACTTCTTCATTTCGCTAAATCACCCTAAACAGGGTTGATCCGCTCATTCAATCGTTACACTTACTTTTGCTCGCGCCATCAAAGTTCTCAAATAAAGTTTCATTGATTTTACTGCACTTTCCCAATAGAATAATACTAACGATAAATCCCATTATCAGAACGTACCTCAAAGTTGGAGCTTTTGCAGGTTAAGTGATATTGCACTTTTTGGAGGAGGAAAGACTCCTTCAACAGAAAATAAAGATTTCTGGGACAAGGGAAGTCATTTATGGGTGACATCCAAGGATATGAAATATTCAGTCATTGACGACTCTTTGGTAAAGATCTCAGATATTGGAGTAAGGGATATGCAGGTATATCCTCCATTAACAATATTGATGGTAGTTAGAAGTGGAATATTACGGAGGACTCTACCTATTGCTATTCTCAAAAATGAAGCGACAATAAATCAGGATATTAAAGCGATATGCCTGTATGACAACTCGATTGCCAACTATATATTTTGGGTATTAAAGGCCTCGGAACAATCGATATTGGAAATTTACCAAAAAGATGGAACGACGGTCGAAAGCATTAATTTTGAAAGGTTTAAAGATGTCGTGATTCCCATTCCACCTTACTCTGAGCAAAGACGCATCGTATCAGCTATCGAAACCGCTTTTTCTTTAATTGACGAAATCGAGGAAAATAAAACGTCTATAGAGCAGCTCATTAAACAAACTAAGTCCAAAGTTCTTGACCTATCTGTTCGAGGAAAACTTGTTCGACAGCGTAATGACGAAGAGCCGGTTTCGTCGCTTCTTAGTAAGATTAATGGCAGGCAAAAATCGCCCAACCCAAGTGCTGATATTTTTCATTATCCGTTTAAGGTACCGAATAGTTGGATTTGGGCAAAAGGTTCTGAATGTTTCAATCCCATGGAAAATAAAAGGCCCACAGGAGATATATTTGGATATATTGACATTAATTCTATCGACAACAAGAAACATACAATTGCAAAACTGAAATATTTGAAGGCTTCTGAAGCACCAAGCCGAGCCTCCCGGCGTGTTAATGCAGGTGATATTTTGTTTTCTATGGTTAGACCATATCTTGAAAATATTGCCTATGTTGATAAACAATTCGTTGACTGTATTGCTTCTACTGGTTTTTATGTATGCAAACCAAGACCATTACTTTTTCCAAAGTATCTGTACTACTTAATGCTATCTCCTTATGTTATAAATGGACTTAATACTTTTATGAAAGGAGATAATTCACCTTCAATCAACAATGATAATATCACCTCATTTTTATATCCATTACCCCCATTACAAGAACAACTCCGTATTGTTGACCAAATTGAAAAAATCTTAGCCCAGTTAGATAAAATTGAAGAAGCCATAAAAGCGTAGATATTAGAGTTCTACGCTTTTATTCTATTCATTCATTACCAGGTTACAATTTTATCCACAATACTTTGCTGTTCACTTGCTGTTCGCCGTAAATAGATTCGGGTTGTTTCTATGCTTTCGTGTCCCATTAAGTCTGCTAAAAGGGCAATATCGTTAAACTTTTCTAAAAAGTTTTTGGCAAAACGGTGACGAAAAGAATGTGGGTAAATTACCTTAGAATTCAATCCGTATTTATCTGCAAAATGTTTGAGCTGTTGAGCAATGCCTCTTGCAGTAATCCGATCACCAAAACGATTTCTAAAAATATATCCTGAAGATAGTTCTTTTTCTTTCAACCATCTACTGGCTTCATTCCGTAAATTTTTAGGGATATAAAGTCTCCGGATTTTTCCACCTTTGGTGTACATATCTAAATATCCTACCTCAATATGCTCCGCCTTGATTTGAAGTAACTCACTAATACGTGCTCCAGTAGCACCAAGAAACCAAACTACAAAATACCATTCTGTATATCCATCATTCATTAACCTAGTTTTTAGAAATTTGTAGTCGGCATTACTTACCACATTTTCAAGAAAATTCTTTTGCTGAACTTTAACAAATTTAAGTTTCAACCGCTCTTTACCTGTAAACTCAAGGAATTTATTTAATGCCTGTAATCGCAAGTTAACTGTTTGAGGTTTGAACTGCTCAATCAAAGACCCTTTATACACCAATAAATTTTCCTTATCGATTTTTTCATAATGAGTCATAAAATAATTGACAGTCCATACATAAGATCTCACTGTACTTTTTGAAAGATCACTTTTCTCAAGAAATCTCTGAAATTTCATCACCATATTCTTTATATTTTAAAGTTTTACGGCAACAAAACAAAGCGTATTTCCCCAGTCTGGCTTATAAGTTATCTTGAATGGAATTTATTTCATGAAAAATTACTTCAATTTTTTTTACTATACGTTGCTGTTCACTAACTGGAGGAACTGGAAATTTTAATAAACTCAGAGATTGTCCAGTCAAATGTTTTATAGTCACTCCTTTACAAAATTCGTCCAATATTTTTGCATTGAAGTAATACCAAAGTACATACATGTAAAAATCTGGTACTATTCCATTTGCGAAACGTACTCTGTGAATGGCATTTTGATAACGCATTGGTAGGTTGTCGAATTTCCAAACAGCAGATCTTCCAGCCTCACCGCCTTCGCAAATAAGTAAATCATTGTAAGAAATACTAAATCGATCTAATTCAGATTCTTCAAATCTCATTTCTTTTATATCTTCTAAATCAATATAACCCCAACGAACGTTCACACTCCTTAAATAAGGTTTAAACGAACCTTTATTCTTTTGTCTGTCAAGTGTTTTACCAAGAGAGACTGCAGCTATTTCTTTCAACGTACACCAAATCCATCCATTCGGTACCTTAAACGGATAATGAAAAATATCAGTAGTAATTTTCTGTACATTCTGTTTATTTCCAATCTTCCCCATAAATGTAGAAACTGGTTCATCCTTTGGGTTTTGCTTTACAAGTTTACCCCTAATAGCAAGGTCTAGTATCTTAATCTTTGCCTGTTTGATGAGTTGCTCTATAGAAAATCTGCCAGCTTCAACTTCATCAATCAAAGCAAATGTAGATTTAATGACTGAAGTAATTCTCTCTTGTTCAAAGAGAGGAGGAATAGGGAAAAAAAAATTTGATAGCTTTTGAGCATTGATATTTGATTGACTAACCCCGTCGGACTTTGAGTAAGCACAAAGTGACCGATGAAAATCTAAATTCATCAAATAATTAAGAAAGTCGGGAATTATTATAATTGGAGCAACTCTGATCAAGTAACCTGCAAAGATCGCAGGAACTTCACCTCGATAAATTGCTGTTTTACCAACTAGTTCAGGACTATTTGTTCTATTAAATAACAAATCATCTTTCTTCAATAAATATTTTTCTTCCTCTGTAACATTCTTAGTATAGACTATGTCCGTGTAATCTATTTCTCCATTTTGTATATTCCCCATTCTGAGAACAATGAGCTTCCCACTTTTTTCTGATTTTTCTGATGTCCCATATTGAAAATCGTAACAAATGTCGCCTAACCTTGTCCATGCCCAACTTTTAGGTACCTCAAATGGTACGTTCTGATAATGGGATATTTAATAATTTATTTTACGGTCTGTTTAACTATTTACCATTATTCTCCATGCATCATTCCATTTCGTCTAGAGCAATTGATGAATGAGCATAAGCGCCTCCTGCCCGCATTTCGGATGCCACCCAAATCGCTTCCATAATTTCCTCTTTGCTTGCCCCTTTCCTTAAGGCTTGCCTAGTGTGCGACCTGATACAATAGGGGCATTGTGTAACATGCGCCACTGCTACAGCGATAAGTTGCTTCGTTTTTTCTGGGAGCGCCCCTTCTTTAAAAACTGTTTTACTGAAATTGTTCCAGGCTTCCATAACTTCAGGAGCTAAAGCCGTTCTTTTATCAGCGAGTTCTTTCGTTACTTTTGGGTATAAATCTTCGCTTGCCATAATATCATTTTTGAATTTAGCATCAACTTAACTAGCTTTTATTGCAGTATAGGAGTTTCTTCGATGATCAACATAATTTTATCAAATTGTCTGATAAATTTATCGACTCCCTCGTCTTCAAGTTGTTGTGTTATCGCATCGATATGAATGTTCAATTCAGGCAAAACGTCCATTACCCAATCCGCCTGTTCAAGGTCGAGTTCGATCCTTTCTTTCGGATGGCCATGATCGCGATAAGCATTCATCGTTGCCGGAGGGATCGTGTTAATTGTATTTTTCGCTATGAGCTCTTCAACATATTTAATATCACTGTATTCAGGATTTTTGGTACCGGTGCTTGCCCAAAGCAATTTTTGCGTTCGTGCACCTTTGTCAGCTAACCTCCTGAAACGTTCACTTTCAAATATCTCCTTATACATTTTATAGGCTATTTTTGCGCTTGAGATTGCGACATGCCCTTTAACGTAGGTTCCAAAATGTGCTTGTTCCCCATGAGAAGCGAGGAATTCTTCTTCAATCGGATCGACCAGTGAGGCAATCCGGCTTATAAAGAAACTGGCCACAGAAGCCACCTGGGTCAAATCCTTTCCCTGGGTTTCCATCAGTTCGATACCCGAGATGTAAGCTTCAGCCGGTAGCGCGGCAACCCGAAAAGCAGTGTCACGTTGATATTGATCCCTTCACTGGTC
>JAEWME010000037.1 GCA_023393265.1 Bacteroidota bacterium
AAGTTCGGACTCACTTCAAGTGAACTGCTGGAAGCACTTGACATTCTGGAGAAAAAAGACATGCAGGATTGCCTGAAACTGGTGCATTTCCACATCGGAAGCCAGGTGACCAAAATACGCCGCATCAAGCTGGCCATGCGCGAAGCATCGCAATTCTACGTTCAACTTTACCTGAAAGGCTTCAATGTCGAATTTGTTGATATTGGCGGTGGTTTGGGGGTTGATTACGACGGAACACGCTCGTCGAGCAGCGAAAGCAGCGTGAACTACAGCATTCAGGAGTATGTGAATGACGCTATCTCGACGATGGTGGATGCCAGCAACAAAAACGACATTCCGCATCCAAACATTATTACCGAATCTGGCAGGTCTTTGACAGCGCATCATTCAGTGCTGGTTTTCGAGGTGCTCGAAACAGCCTCGCTGCCCAGCATGAGTGAAGATGAAGAACCAAGGGAAGACGACCACGAACTCGTGAAAGAACTCTTCTCGTTGTGGGAGCAAATCAACCAGCCCCGGATGCTGGAAACCTGGCACGATGCGCAGCAAATCCGCGAAGAAGCACTCGACCTGTTCAGCCTAGGAATGCTCGACCTGAAAACACGGGCCCAAATTGAGCGGCTGTTTTGGTCGATTGCCCGCGAAATTCACCAGATGACCAGTGAACTGAAACACATTCCTGAAGAGTTGTTGTACCTGCCCAAATTATTGTCGGACAAATATTTCTGTAACTTCTCATTGTTCCAGTCGCTGCCCGACTCGTGGGCCATTGATCAGATTTTTCCGATTATCCCGATTCAGCGCCTCGATGAAAGGCCCGACCGGTCGGCAACGCTTCAGGACATTACCTGCGACTCCGACGGAAAAATTGACAACTTTATTTCGACTCGCAATTTTTCCTACTATTTGCCGGTTCACTCGCAGAAAACGAAAGAGCCATATTACATCGGAGTGTTCCTCGTTGGTGCTTATCAGGAGATTTTAGGTGATTTGCACAACCTGTTTGGCGACACCAACGCGGTACATGTTTCGGTTGACGAAAAAGGCTACCACATCGACCAGATTATTGATGGCGAAACCGTGGCCGAGGTACTCGACTATGTGCAGTTCAACGCAAAAAAACTGGTTCGCACTGTCGAAACCTGGGTAACGACTTCGGTGAAATCGGGAATCATCTCGGCTGAAGAAGGAAAAGAGTTCCTTTCGAATTATCGTTCCGGACTGTACGGATATACCTACCTCGAATAATATCTCGCACGATAGAAACAAAAAAGCCAGCATCTTAATCAAAAGTGCTGGCTTTCTTTTTCTAAGACAAAAACTATCTCAACATCCGGCTTCTTAATTCCTGCATCACTTTGCGTCGAATTTCAGCTTCCGTCTGGTAAAGCCTGATAATTTGCTGCGGTGTCAGCATCTTTCTGAATTCGTGATAATATTTTTCCCTGATATCAACAAGCTTTCGGGCTGTTTCAAGTTGGTTCCGGATCATTTGATCGGCTTCCTGTTCATTCAGGCTGTCGGCATCAATCCTTATCAGGCGTGCCAGTTTCCTGAAATCGACGCTCGTAACTTCCTTATCGTAGGCCAGGTAAACAGGCCTAAAAGCTTCGAATGTTGATTGATCAAGATTTAGCGATTTATTGATTTCCCTGAGTTTTGCCTGCGCAATTCGCTCGCGCAACACCGGGAAACGGTCTATACCCTGCGACCACGCAACTTCTGTCAGCGCCACTCCTGTTAAGACAATTAAAAATATAACTAACTTTTTCATTTTCTGTTCATTTACTCAGTTATTGTTTCTCCCATAAAAGGATCCGACTGAAATTCGGCCACCATCAGTAGCAGTTCGTCGTCAGACAAACCAGCCAAAACTTCATTCAGGCTTTCATCTTCTTTCGCTTCCGCCAATTGCTTTTTCGTTTCAGGCTTTGTTGCCGTTTCCTTTTTCGCTTCTACCGACGGCATCACAGGTATTTTTACTTCAGCCGTTTGCTGCGGCAGGCTGTCACTGGCAGGCAAACCAGGTGTTGG
Source organism: Bacteroidota bacterium (assembly GCA_023393265.1). Classification (GTDB taxonomy): domain Bacteria; phylum Bacteroidota; class Bacteroidia; order Bacteroidales; family Prolixibacteraceae; genus Aquipluma. The sequence goes on from JAEWME010000037.1 coordinate 2,035, forward strand.
CTGTTCTGTTTTCTGAGCCACCACTGCCGTAGATCCATCTTTTTCAGCAACAGAAAACACGATAAACATTGCACCGGCCAGCGAAGCTGCTGCTGTAATTCCCCAAAACAACCGGCGAAGATTTCCTTTTTTCGTTGGCTGGTTTTTAGCCTTCAAAAGTGTTTCCCCGCTGATTTTGTCGAAGAAATCGCCGGGTACTTCATACGGCATTCGCTTTCCTATTTTCTGAAAAACATCCTGATCTTCCATCGTTTTAAATTTCGCTTCATCATGCGCGATCAATCAGGAATTGCCTGACCTTCTCGACAGCATAATGGTAATTTGTTTTCAAAGTATTAACTGAGGTGCCAGTGATTTGAGAAATCTCCTCGTAACTCAGTTCATCGTAGTAGCGCAGGTTGAAAGCAACCCTTTGCTTTTCGGGCAGCGACAGGATAGCCTGCTGGAATTTGACCAGCATCAGATCACTGTTATCGGTATCGCTTTGCGAAAAATCGCGCACCATCTGGTCGGTGATTGACTCCGCTTTATTCAGCCAGTCTTTGTTTTTCCTGAAATGCTGACTGCACTCGTTCGTAGCAATCCTGTAAATCCAGGTAAAGAGGCGACTGTCGCCTTTAAACGAATCAGCAAACCGGTACACTTTAATAAATGTTTCCTGAAGAATATCTTCGGCATCTTCGTGCGAAACCACCAACCGCCTGATATGCCAGTACACAGGCTTTTTATAGGTATCCATCAGTTGCAGGAACCCTTTGTCCCTGCTTGCCGGATCCTTCATCATCGCGATGATATGTGCGTCTGCCGCTTCTGTCATTTAATCGTGTCGGTGAAACTGATTGTATGCTTTGGATGCAACAACATTCCGAAAGTTAAATTTTCCGGCGAATTTTTTCCTGATTTTTTATTTTGGTTGGCCAATCTCACATTAATAGCCAAACTGAAAAAAGAACCCGACATTTTTTTTGCCGCTGATTTAACTTTTCACAAAAACCGGCATCCTACCGGTATAAACATTCAATTTTAAATTTTGACACGATGAAACGATTTTCAATGTTACTGGCAACAGGCCTTGTTTTGGCAACTTTCAGCTCATGCCAAAAAGACGATACCACCACTGCCGTCGACGAAGTTGCGTTAACGCAGCAGGAGACCCAGTCGGAAGAAATTATGAACGACATCGATTTATTGGTCGACGAGGCCATCGACACCAATGTTTCCGGACTCAAATCGGCCACCACTCAGGGGCTCGCTTATCTAAACGATTGTCCGGTTATTACAATCAATACAGAAGTTTCTCCTGAAGTACTGACCATTGATTTCGGCACCGCCTGCACCGGCGAAGACGGCAAAGTTCGTTCAGGAAAGATTATTGTAACCTCTGCTTCGTTCAACACTTTTCCGTCAGTACGGACCAAAACTTTCGAAAACTTCTATGTCGACGGCAAAAAAGTGGAAGGCGAAGTGATTAAAACGATTTCAAAAGATCAGGAAAATAACATCCGTACGGCAGAAATAAATGAAGATGTGACCATCACATTTGCCGACAATGAAGGAACTGCAAAGCGCACAGCAAATGTTACGCGTCAGTATGAGCGGGGCGAAAGGCTCATCCGGCTCGATAATCAGGTGGTAAGTTGGGGCACCATTGAGTTTACACGGGTAAACGGCGTAAAAATCACCAAAACGGTAAGCCAGGACAACCCGCTTATTTTCAGGAATGCCTGCCACCACATCGTTAGCGGCTTAGTTTCAGTTGCAGTCAGCAACGGCAGAAACTGGACAATCGACTACGGAACTGGCAACTGCGATAACCTGGCGACGATCACAATCGATGGACAGAGCAAAGAAGTTCGCATCAGATAGCCACTCGCAAATTCATTGGGCAAGTGCCATCCAACCTGGTTGAGATGGCACTTTTTATTTCCGGCATTATCTTTTTGATTATGAAAAAGTCAGCTTAAAAAGCCTGAAGAAATTGGCTGTAATGGTCATATTTTTTCGTCCGGAGCAGCATTTTTCTTTAGGTAGTGAAAAAGTAATTACTATATTTGCACTCGCAAAACGGATACGGGTGTAGCTCAGTTGGTAGAGCATCGGTCTCCAAAACCGAGTGTCGGG
>JAEWME010000069.1 GCA_023393265.1 Bacteroidota bacterium
TCGCCACGAAAGCAGGTTTGGAAGGCAGCGTGCAACGATGGGATTGGGCCTATTATTCGGAGAAGCTGAAATCGGAAAAATTCGACTATACCGACGAGGAAACAAAGCCCTACCTGCAACTCGAAAAAGTAATCGAAGGTGTGTTCGGACTGGCTCAAAAACTTTACGGACTGCACCTTCAGGAAAATAAATCAATCGAAGTTTATCATCCGGAAGTTTCGGCTTACGAAGTTTTCGACGAGCAAAACAGGTTTGTAGCCGTGCTGTACCTCGATTTCTTCCCGCGTGAAGGCAAGCGCTCCGGCGCGTGGATGACCGACTATCGTTCGCAATCGAATGTGAATGGAGTACAAATCAGGCCGCACGTTTCGCTGGTGACTAACTTCAGCAAATCGACCGAAAACACCCCGTCGTTGCTGACTTTTGACGAAGTGACTACTTTCCTGCACGAGTTTGGGCATGGGCTGCACGGCATGTTGTCGCAATGCCAGTTTCCCGGAACTTCGGGCACCAACGTGTATTGGGATTTTGTGGAGCTTCCTTCGCAAATGCACGAAAACTGGGCCTACGAGAAAGAATGGCTCGATACGTTTGCTGTTCATTACCAGACCGGCGAAAAAATGCCTGAAGCACTGATTGAAAAAGTGCGGAAAGCCCAGAATTTTCAGGCTGCCTACCAGATGGAACGGCAACTTAGTTTTGGAATGCTCGACATGGCTTATCACGACCGGGAAATGTCTGTTGAAGGAGAACTGAAAGCTTTCGAGACCAATGCCATCGCTTCAACCGAGTTATTCGATCAGGTTGAAGGAAGCATGCAAACGACTGCTTTCTCTCACATATTTTCGGGTGGCTACGACGCTGGCTACTACAGCTATAAATGGGCCGAGGTGCTCGATGCCGACGCTTTTTCTGTTTTCCAGGAAAAAGGAATTTTCGATCGCGGCACGGCAGATTCCTTCAGGAAAAATATTCTTGAAAAAGGAGGAAGCGAACATCCGATGAAATTGTACAAAGCTTTCAGGGGACAGGAACCAACTGTTGACGCCTTGCTGAAACGCAACGGGATGAAATAACGACAAGGGAAAAAGGAGAAAGGCAAAAGTTCTATACAAAACTGAAGGCCATCACCATGATGATCAGTCCGAGGAAAAAACCAGCGATCACTTGAGGAACAGTGTGCTTGCCCAAAATCAACCGGGCTGAGCTGACCAGTCCGGCAGCCAGAATAATGGCCGACAAAATCAACACGGGGTTTTCCTGAAGCCGGAACGCCAAAGTGAGAAATCCACCCAAAAGCCCGCCTATTGCTGCCGCGTGAGCGCTTATTTTCCAGCGGATGGTAATAAACAGCAAAGCCATCTGTACCAGTATAGAGGTGATCAGGAACAATTTGTAAATCGGGTAAACAGGTAGCCGCTGCAAAATCATATAGCCAACGTAGTAAAAAACCGAGCTCAAAATCAGCGGTATGATGCGATCAGTGTTCTTCTCCATTTTAATGTCAAACCGCGGACTCAGGCTGAGGATCAGGATGCTGATGGCCGGCAAAATGCAGGTTGACAGAAAAACTGTCAGCATGATGAATTTCATGACGCTCCACGGAAGAATCGAAAAGTAAAAGCTGGAATTAAATAAAAGTGCAAAACCCAGGGTAGGTATCAGCAACGGGTGAAAAACAACAGAAGTTACACGAGCTACCGTTGCCAAAGTTTTATTTTCTGTCATTGTTTTCTGTTTTCTATTGATGCGCCAGTACGAAAACGGGCGTCATTCTGTTAAAGTTCCTTGCGCATCCGGGCTACCGGAATCCCAAGCTGCTCGCGATATTTGGCTACCGTTCGGCGCGCCACAATGTACGATTTCTCTTTCAGGATAGCAGCCAGTTGTTCGTCGGTTACCGGGCGACGCTTGTCCTCATTGTCGATACACTCTTTCAGTATTTTCTTGATTTCGCGCGTTGATACCTCTTCTCCCGTATCGGTCTGCATTCCTTCCGAGAAGAAATATTTCAGCGGATAAATTCCGAAATGTGTCTGTATATATTTGCTGTTTGATACCCTTGAAATCGTCGAGATGTCGAGGCCAGTGCGGTCGGCAATATCTTTCAGGATCATGGGTTTCAGTTTGGCTTCATCACCTTCCTGAAAGAATTCCTCCTGAAACCGTATAATCTCCGACATAGTCACCATCAGGGTTTGCTGCCGCTGACGAATGGCATCGATAAACCATTTGGCCGAATCGAGCTTTTGTTTCATGAAGCTCATCGCCTCTTTCTTGTCTTTAGTAGGCATCGCCTTGTTTCCCGAATACGATTTCATCAAATCGAGATAGGTGGAACTCAATTGCAGATCGGGTGCATTTTTCTGGTTCAGGCTGAGCTGCAATTCCCCTTCAACATTATCGAGCAAAAAATCGGGCACAATTACCTGGTTCGACCGGTTCATCGGGTTGCTGTATGAACTCCCGGGTTTCGGGTTCAGTTTCAGGATTTCATCAATGGCTTCTTTCAGCTCTTCCTCCGAAACTTCGTATTTCTTCAGAATCTTATCGTAGTGTTTCCGGGTAAATTCTTCAAAATTATCCTGAATGATTTTAGCAGCCAGGCACGTCGAATTTTTCCCCTTTTTACGTTCGATCTGAAGCAAAAGACATTCCTGAAGGCTTCTGGCGGCAATGCCCGGCGGATCAAAATCCTGGATGATTTCGAGGTATCGTTCGAGGTCTTTCACCGGTACATCCATATTCAGGTGAAAAGCCAGATCGTCGGCCATGTTCAACAGGTCGCGGCGCAGGTAACCGTCTTCGTCGATATTGCCAATGATGTATTCGGCCACCTGTTTTTCCTCGTCGTTCAGGTAAGTCAGGCGAAGCTGGTCGATCAGCGAATCATGAAAACTGACTCCCGATGAATACGGAATATCAATCTGCTTATCGTCTTTCGAATAATTGTTGGTGGTGAGGCGGTAATTCGGAATGTCTTCCTCGTTCATGTAATCTTCGAGCGAAAACTCGTCTTCTCCCGGCGATTCGGCCGATTCTTCCTCGTAATTCTCCGGCATATCTTCATTCTCTACCAATTCGAGGATTGGATTTTCCTCCAGTTCGCTCTTGATGCGTTGCTCCAGTTGCATGGCAGGAATCTCCAGCAGCTTGATCACCTGTATCTGCTGTGGCGAGAGTTTCTGTAATAATCGCTGCTGTAAACTAAGCCTTTGTTCTGCCATTTCTGTTCAACTTTCCCCAAAATTAAAATTTTTAATCGAATGAATTTACCAATAAATTCAAAAAGACATTGTTGGCAGGCATTTCAGGAGATAATTAACTGTCAATCAATATTAATACATTTCCGGAAAACCAAAATCAGTTGTCTCCTTCTGAATCCGGCCATTGTTCATTACTTTCTTTACCTTTTTGGGCCGGTAAAACGGGTATGTTTCGTCGGGGTTGCCGTACAAGTCGCGCTTTCTGAAAACATAGAAACACACGCCAAAGGTAAGACCCGAAAACTCTGCAGAATTAGGCGCCAGGAAGGAAAACAGGTTATCCGTGCCAATGTATGCCTGACCAAAATACCGCTTAAACAGCAGCGCAACTGGCATGTTCAGAACCGCCTGATCGATTACAGAGAAGCCCGCACTCATTTCAAATTTATCGGTAAGGTTAAGGCCTGTTGAAAACATCATGGTATTGTGATTCAACCGTTTGAGTTTAATATACCGATCAACAAAATTGAGGCTTACTTTTCGGTTTACCTGGTATTTTATGCCCGAATAAAATGTCACCGGCATTTTGGTTTCGAAAGGCACCTGGCGGTTGTCTATTTTAAACAGGTGCGAAAACTTATTATCGAACGAAATGCTGTCGCCAGGTTTCGATACAATCTCGATACCATCAACAAATTCAGATCTTAACTTCGATTCTTCGAGCAACGATTCGCTCCTGAAATCTTTCGATGTGAGGTTGTTTTTCCACCTGATGTTCCCAATGTCGAGTACACTTGCCGAAATCGTCATTTTCTGGTTTACACGATACCTGAAACCCAGGTCGACTCCAGCACCTGAATTTCCCGAGTTAAGCAAATAATCCTTGATAACCCTGGGCGAAAAAGCCGGAGCGCTGCTGATTGAACCGTCGCTGTTCTCGTATTTCTCTTCCGGCATCGACATTTTCCCGTAGCCATCGGTTTTGAAATAATGGTTGCCTGCAACATTGGTAACAGAGCCTGAAATATCAGACGAGAAAACACCTTTCCCGTAATAAAGTTTACCCCTGATGCCCCATGAAAAATCCTGATAATCGGATGGCGACGAATAGCCGATGCTATATTCGCGATAATGGACAATAAGCAGCGGAACACTTTGCTTCTCACCCACCTGAACACTCCTGAATTCGGGCTTAATCATGAAACCGGCAACCGGACCTTTGATGGAGGCTGCAAAAAGCACATTTTCCCGAATCCTGAAATTGAAAAAACCTTCGGCAGAGCGTGCCGTGAAATTCAGCAGGTCCATCTCCAGTTTTTGGTTGAACGATTTCCTGTCGACCATACTTCTGACAATATCGAGGTATTCTTCATCCTCATTGATTCCTTTGGTCAACTGTCCCGCCAACTTTCTGATCACTTCCTGGTTGTTGTAGCCCAGATTCATTCCTGCCAGCGGAAATATGCTAAAAGTATAATGGCTGTCGGAATAAAGAAAAGCAGGGTTGTAACCCGATGAATTAAACTGCTTTTCGAGCGGATAAAAAGCCATGTTCGTCTGCGCCCTCCCTCCTTTAGAAAAAAGCAGAAGAAAGCTATCAGGATGATGGATTTTATATGTGTGTTTTTCGGGCTCATTGTAAAATATCTGCCTTCAGCATAAAAATTTATCCTGAAGGACTTGTAAAAAGCTGTGCAACAATTCTGCTGCTAACTTTTATCTAACAGAATAGGGTGCGGAAAAATTGTATTTCCGGTGAAAAACCTCCGCTACTGTGCCGGTAAAGTTATAGAGTTCGGTCATAATAGAAAGGATTTGATCAAAAGATTCCGAATATTTTGTCCTTAACAAAACATCTCCGCTACCTTGCTTTTTTCCTTTTAAGCTCGAAAAATGGCAGATAGTCGATTTGCATTTTCCTGTTCGCCGCTTGAGAAAAAAGAAAAATTGTAGCTCCGAATGAGACACCTGCATAATCGGAAGCACCGCTCACAACAGAAAGAATATTATCGGTCCCGATAAAAAACTGACCAGCACTCCAACTCCGGATAAAAGCCAGCGGAAGGTTGAAATAAGTGGGACCTTGTTTACCATAGCCCGTTAGCAAACGCCATTTCTCACTAAGTACATAATCGGCCGAAATCGAAAAGCTGTTATAAGCCATTTGGGCTACCGAAACGTACCGATCTGCCACACCCCATGTCAGGCGGCTGCTTGCTTTGTATTTCAATCCGGCATAAACAGAAACAGGCATGGCGGTTGTGTAGGGTGCCGGATTGAGCGCCACCTTAAACAGCGACGGGATTTGCTGGGTCTCCGCCGGATAATCGGGCGACCTAACCAAATGATTATCATTACTCTGACTATAGTCGATATACTTCGGGTCGAACTGGTATTCACCAAAATAATCCATCGAATTCAGGTTATTTTTCCATTTTATCTGGCCAACATCGGTCACACTAGCCGAGAAAGAGACATTGTCATTGACCTGATAATCAAATCCAATGTCGAACCCTGCACCAAAATTTTTTGCATTAAAAAGAAAACTTCCAACCGAAAAATCATCGGCTGTCGTTATCGACTTCAAATCGTCATTTTCATCGAGAATAAGCTTTGCCGGAAATGACATTTTCATCTGGTTAGATGTTCTGAAATAGTAGTTGTTATTCTGAAATTCGGAGCTTCCTCGTACATTTGAGATCATCGAGAACTTACCAAAATAAGCCTTGGCACGAACACCAATAGTCAATTTACTTTTGATGAGTTCACGGGCGTAACCCAAACTGTACTCGCGGTAATACATCGCATGAATAGGGAAATCCTGCGCTTTATTCATCGGCACCGCCAAAACCGATGGGTCTGACAAAAAATCAGACAATTCGCCTTTCAGATCGGTCATAAGCCGCATGTTGTCTTTTATCCTGAAGTTGAATGAACCCTGACCCGAGCGGTAACCTAAATTCAGAATCGGGATTTCCAGCCGCTGAAAAAATAAATCTTCACCCAGCATACTCCGAAAAACAGTTTTAAATTTCTCGTTGTCCTGTTCTCCGCGCAAAACGTTCACAATCATTTCGTTCATAACCTTTTGATCGTTGTAACCGACGGTTAGCCCGGCAAAAGGGAAAAGGCTCAGGGTAAGTTTTCCCTCACCTGTCAGAAATGCCGGGTTCAGGTTGGGCGCGTTTATCTGGTCGCCACTGTTGTAAAAAATCAGGTTTGATTGAGCCCTGCCTGCCAATGACAGTAATATCGCTGCCAACGACAATAGAATAAAACGTTTTGTCCGGGGGCCCTTTTTCATGCTATAAAATCTCACTTTTTGCGGGAATCCCTGTTCCCCTGTTATTTGGATTTATCTTTATGCAAACAACAAATCCGGATTGAGCTTGTTCGGCTAAATTTACGAACAGAAGACAACTCTACAATTTCAGTTCGGAGCGAACTAGTAATTTTAAATATTTTTTAACCAATCCGGAGTAATAAAAACAAATAAAAGAGGGCGCAAACAACCAGGTGTTTGTGCCCTCCTTTGCAACAAAAACTTTCGTTTTCTATCTTTTGCCGTTAAAACGCAGCGTTTTTCGGTGTCCGCGGAAAAGCAATCACGTCGCGGATGTTGCCCATTCCGGTGACGAACAGAAGCAAACGCTCAAAGCCAAGTCCAAATCCGGCGTGAGGCACGGTTCCAAAACGGCGGGTATCAAGGTACCATTCCATTTCGTGCGCCGGAACACCCATTTCGTTCATGCGGGTTACCAGTTTTTCATAGTCTTCTTCGCGCTGCGAGCCGCCTATGATTTCGCCAATTCCGGGAAACAAAACATCCATCGCGGCAACGGTTTTCCCGTCCGGATTTTGCTTCATGTAGAAAGCTTTGATTTCCTTCGGATAGTTGATCAGGATAACTGGTTTTTTAAAATGTTTCTCAACCAGGTAACGTTCGTGTTCGCTCTGCAAATCGGTTCCCCAGTCAACCGGAAACTGGAATTTATTTTTCTTGTAATGATTCGAGTTTTTCAGAACATCGATTGCCTCCGTATATGGCAAGCGAATAAAGTCGTTTTCGAGTACGAATTTCAGCTTTTCAACCAATTCCATCGACCGTTCATCCATTGGTTTGCTCTTTTCTTCTTCCTGAAGGCGTTTGCTCAGGAATTCGAGATCGTCCATGCAATTGTCGAGCGCATATTTAATCAGGTATTTCAGGAAATCTTCCGCCAAATCCATGTTGTCCTGGAGCTCAAAAAAAGCCATCTCCGGCGCAATCATCCAGAATTCTGCCAGGTGACGGGCGGTATTCGAGTTTTCGGCACGGAAAGTTGGCCCAAACGTATAAATTTCGCCTAAAGCTGTTGCTCCAAGCTCTCCTTCTAATTGGCCCGAAACTGTAAGGTTGGTCGATCTTCCGAAGAAATCTTCAGCAAAATCGATGCTGCCGTCTTCGAGCAGTGGCGGATTTTTCGGATCGAGCGTCGTCACCCGGAACATCTGACCAGCGCCTTCAGCGTCGGAACCAGTGATAATTGGCGTATGCAAATACACAAAACCCCTGCTGTTAAAGTAATTGTGAATAGCAAAAGCCATGGCATGGCGAATGCGGAACACCGCACTAAAAGTGGCAGTACGGAAACGCAGGTGTGCATTCTCGCGCAAAAATTCGAGGCTGTGTTTTTTAGGCTGAATCGGGTATTTATCAGGATCAGATTTTCCGTAGATAACTATTTCAGAAGCATTTAACTCAACCAACTGCCCGCTTCCCTGCGAGGAAACCAATTCGCCGGTAATGCCCAGTGCTGCACTCGTATTAATATCTTTCAGAAAATCTTCGCCAAATTTTTCAACATCAGCTACCACCTGAAGATTGTTGATCGTTGAGCCGTCGTTCAGTGCGATAAAATTAACGTTTTTGCTACCACGTTTTGTCCTGACCCAACCTTTGACAACCACTTGTTGTCCTACGAGTTCTCCTTTCAGAATCTCTTTGATTTTCAATCGTTTCATTGTGATTATAATTTGCTGATAAATTAAAGTTTACAAAAATATGTTTTTCCTCCTGAAAACAGGATTACCCCCGCCAAAAATCCCGACAGGACATAAAAATTTAAGATTATTGAAGAAACCCCTAATTCGCTTTGATCGATTCAATTTCGGGATAGAGTTTTTCCCAGGTAGCCTCCGGAATTTTGGCACCCATCACTTCAACCACATTGCCTGCCAGCAACGATCCGATTTTTCCGCCAACTTCGAGGTCGTAACCTTCGGCAAGCGCATACAAAAATCCCGACGCGTAGATGTCTCCCGCTCCCGTGGTATCGATACTTTTAGCCGGAATCGCATCAATCCTGATCATACGATCGCCGGTTTTGATCAGCGAACCGTGTGCTCCGAGTTTTACAACGGCAATGTCACACATCCCGGCAATCCTTTCAAGCGCAGCTTCCGGCTCCATGCCCGTGAGGACAAAAGCTTCTTCTTCATTGGCAAAAACGATGTCAACATACTCCCTGATAATCCGGTTTAGGAAATCGAGGTTGGCTCCCACAATGTTGAAACTCGCCATATCGATCGAAACCAGCAAACCATTGCTTTTGGCCACCTGCATGGCCGACTCAATCAGGCTGTGGTTCTGCACCAGGTAACCTTCGATGTGCATGATTCCGTAATTGCTGAAAATTTCAGGCTTCATCTCGTCGGAAGTCAACTCCATCGCGGCGCCGAGATAGGTTCCGAAGGTTCGTTCCGAATCGGGACTGATGAGCCCTGTTGCATGGCCCGTTCCTGTCTGACTAAAATAAAAATGCGTGTTGATGTTGTTTTTTCTGAAATCATCGATGTAAAAATTACCGAACTCGTCGTCAGAAATTTTCCCAATGTAGCCACAGGCTCCGCCCAGACGGGCGATCCCGTGAACTGTATTTGCTGCCGAGCCCCCGGTTTGGATGCTTCGGTTGTCATTTTTTGTTTCTTTTTTGATTTCAGCCGAAAGTTTTGCATCGACCAAAGTCATACTTCCTTTGGGTAGCCCAAATTTTTGTAACACAGAATCATCGGAAATATTGATTAAAACATCGATAAGAGCGTTCCCGATTCCTAGAACTGCTTTTTGCCTGTTAGGCGCGCCAACAAATGATTTCATGAAAATATTTTTTGCAAAAATATTTTTTCTTTTCGGAAATGCTATTATTTTTGCAACGCTTTTAACGAAACGCACGTTCATAGAAAAAGCTAAATTCCCTAGTAGCTCAGTTGGTTAGAGCGGCGGACTGTTAATCCGTAGGTCGTAGGTTCAAGTCCTACCTGGGGAGCAAAATATAAAAGAAAAAGCGTTATATGAAATTTCATATGACGCTTTTTCTTTTATGTACTCTCAGAATTCCATTATTAAAATTCCGTCTTTCACGTAGTGGAAATACTGAATTTGTGCATCGGCTTTTTTCGTCAAAACGAATCGGTCTATCTTCCGGCTTTATTCTAAACCCAACGAGATGATCTCTAAAATTATAACGCAGACACCCCTTTCGGAGCACCTTGTAAAGCTCGAAATGAAAACAGCCGGTAAGCTAGAATACGCCGGTCCCGGACAATATATAATACTTCGTTCGATCACCGATAAGGCGTCAGTTACATTACCAGTTTTTAAGAACGACCCGAGCCGTGAAACACTTACAGTATTAGTTTCAGCGGACAGAGAATTTGCCGCTGAATTTCTTCGAGTTGCCACAACCGCAAATTCGGTGGAAATGGAAGGGCCATTTGGTCAACCTTTCCGGATAGAAAGTTTTGGGTCGGTTCTCTGCGTAGCTAGCTACGACTGCATGATCCCACTGCTTCCGGTTATCTCTGCGCTTCGGGCCGCCGGAAACAGAATAACCTGCCTGCTGACACAAAATCCAGGGACAAACCAACTACCGGAAAGTGAAATCAGAAGAAATTCAGACTATTGGATTGCAACAGATGATAACCAGCGTCGCTCGTCGCAGGTTCTGGAGCAAACGATCCGGGCTCAGAAATTCGATCAGGTTATTGCTATTGGGCACACCCAAACCATACGCGAAGCCAGTATGATTACTACGGCCACGCGAACGCCGGTTCAATTGATGCTTTTTCTGCGCGAACAAAATCTTCAGGGGAAACATGGTATTTTCAGGGTAAGCGTTTGTGGTAAGACACATTCAGTTTGTGTGGATGGCTACAATTTTAATGCACATTACGTTAGTTTTGATGATGTTGCCAAAAGATTTGGAAGCGAAGCGTCGGCATTTAAACGTGTTGAAACACTGACTGCTCCCGTTTAGACAGCAAATAGAAAGTTAATTTAACCGAAGGAGTGAAAATACACCATAGAACAAACCCAAAACTACATTTGGGTAATTTCCCTCCTTTCTGAAAATCTAAACTATTTTTGTGTTGACTTAGGTTTTGTGATGTAAAAATGTTTTCAAAACGGGATTTTATGACGAAAAAATTTGACTTTTCGCATGAAAATCAAAAACAAATGCGAAAGCAGCATTTGTTTTTGATTGACGACCTCACCTATCGGATTATCCAGATTATTGATAGCGGTGAAAGACTGGATGATTCACTCACCGAGGTCTGTGAGGTCATTTCGTTATCATGTATTCCAGAAAATCACGTTTCTGTTTGTATAAGTTTTGATGGGAAGGTATATCAAAACCAGCGCTTTATTGAAAGTTCAATCGGGATAAAACACAAATTCCGACTTCCTGATAAACAATTCGGCTCAATTGAGT
>JAEWME010000089.1 GCA_023393265.1 Bacteroidota bacterium
GTATTGGTGTCAGTCACACCTGCGGTGGGCGTTGCTATTTTATCACAATTCTTAATGTTATGACTGACACCAAGAATGTGAGCTTAGATGCTAGAATTAAAGTTACCGAAGGGATAGCGGTAACGGTACTTATCGAGACTAACCCAAGTTTAAACCGCCGAGAACTTTCATTTGTAAATCTCAAAAGCGAATTAACGGCCTGTAAAGAAGATTTTGAGGCTAAAGGCATGGATTGCTACAGAACACGCCTTAAATGCAATTGCAACCCTTATTTTAACCTCAGAGACGGTATTTTGGTTATTAACCCAAGCGGCCAAGTTATTACGAGTGTTATTCGCTGCAAAGCATGTACTTCGGCAGACATAACAACAGAAAAGAAAGGAGGGGTGCAATAATGGTACGTTTTACTGAAGATAGTTTTGTAATAGAAGTAAAAGTAGGCTGCAATCCTATTGAATCATGGTTAGAAACACATTCGGATTTGATTGATTCGCTGCAAAGCGAAGACCCCGAATTGTTGGGTAGGCGGACTTATATGCTCGAACTCCTGAAACAAATGATGCCCGAATGGGAAACAGCTTGTAAAATGCTTGATGAACCTGAAACTAAAAGCCATGAGTGAAGTTAAAAATAAGGCAATACATAATCTTTTAAGTGAAGATTCGCCCAAAAACTTTATTGAAACCATCGATCTGATGTTTGAAGCCTGGTTTTGTTCTGAATATTGCGACGGTACGACAATAGACCAAAGGTCACTCGTTCTAACGCATACAAAGGCATTGAAACGGTTTTTAAATGGCATTGAAGCCAAGTAAAAATGAAACTTAAATAAAAGTACTAAGGGCTGTCAGTTTGGCAGCCCTTAGTGCTTAATAACGCGTCCGTTTTAAATAAATCTCACGCTTTTGTTATATTTGCATTGAAGCCTCAGCGATCTTATACCTGAAGGTTTGGCAAACACCTCGCGGGTGATGGGTGCCGGGCCGATCCGATTCAGACGGTAGAGCAAAGAGGTAAACCCGCAAGCAAATCCGGCAAAAGCTGGATTTGCTGATTTAAATATCTTCTTTTGAATTTCTCCTTTTTCCCTGATTTATATTGACTTCGATAATTTAATATTGTAAATTAGACTACTGTTTTTTAGATGTTGATTTTTTTAGAAAATTATAAAATCATTCCAAGTCCCACAAATTGTCAAAATCAAACTAAATTTCATTACCATGATTAACATCCCACGATCACATTTTGAGAAAATTATTGTACATACTGTCTTAAAAAAAAGAAGAGACCAAGAGCACTCTAATTGCCTATTTGAGGTTGAAGAATTAACCTTAGAGGCTAGAATTATTGAATTACTGAAAGAAAGGATTAATAACGCTATTGGAATTGAGTCAAAATCATTTAAGCTCAAAATTGTAGAGTCCGGGGACGAAAGCTTTTTCAAATTCGCCCGTGACATCATGAGCAATGATGGAGACTTTGTGGCTATATCACAAAGAATAGCACAAAAATTAGCTGTTAGCCAAACAAACTCAAATATATCCGGAGGCTATATTTTCATCGTTAAAGGAGTCTCGGTAGAGAACGAAAATTTTGTGATTGCGTTAAAGGCAGAAGTTCATAACGCACTTTCGCTAAGACACGTAAATGGTCGGGCCGACATTCAATTTATTGAAGATATTTTCCTATCCCCTTCAACTAAATTTTATAAGCTGGGAATTATTTACGAAGAAGCAAATGATCAAGAGACATTCCCTAATAACGAGTATTCAAGTTTACTGTTTGATAATCAATTTAATCCTACTTTAAACCCTGCTGAATTTTTCACTAAAAACTTTCTTGGGCTTGATTTAAATTCAAGCGATAAGATACAGACACGGAAATTTTTTGATCAGGTAAACAGCTTTATTTATGACGAGATTTCCGACCCAGTTAATCGAATGGAATTGACATCATTGGTTAGAAATATTATGAAATATGATATGTCTAATATAATTGATCCCGAATCCTTTAGAGATAGGTTTTTTGGGGGAAATGATGATATAAAACAAAGGTTTTCTACACAGGTTTTAATCAATTATCCAAGACAGATAATTAAGAATACCTCATTACTCGATTTTTCTCTTAAAACTAAAAAAGTATTTTTCCCCAATAAGATAAAAATTGAAGGACCAGAAGATACCTTCGACAGAAATGTTCAGGTATTCCCTCACATCACTGAGGACGTAATAAGAGGGATATTCAATGGCGGCGGTAACAGACATTCAATGATTCTGGTTAAAGGGGAGCCATATGAAAGAGAATCTTAAGGAACTTGAATTTCTGGCATGTTATCAGGAAATAAAGCCTGATCTGGAGACAACAGGGAAAGCTATCGACAACAAGCTAAACGAACTATTAGGTGAAATAGGAGGATTCAATAAGGCGCTGAACTTAGAAATTGCACCTGGTTATAGTATAAAGTCGGACGAATCAATTTTAAAAAAAGCGTTTTACAGAGATAAGAAATACAAAGACCCACTCAAAGAAATAACAGACAAGGTAAGAACCCGAATTGTCGTTACCTCAAAAAAGGAGCAGGAATTGATAAAAGATGCAATAATTGGGAACAATGATATCTGGTCAATCGTTGAAGTGAAAGATGAGTATTCTTTTAACATGGACGTTGAAAAATTCTCTTATTGCGCGGTCCATTTGCTTTTAAGACCTAATCAAATCATTTTTGAAGATGAAGTCACAGATGAAAATTTAGATTTGTATGTTTGCGAAGTTCAATTAAAAACTCTTCTTCAGCATGCTTGGGCGCAAATAAGTCACGACACAATTTATAAAGGTGAGTTTGAATACGATAGTGAACTAAAGCGGCTAATGGCAAGATCAATGGCTCTCATGGAAGTAACAGATGAATATTTTATCAATGCGCATAATCACATGGCTGATATGTCAAAAAATGAAAAAGGCCTAATACAGAACCTTATTACTTTTTCAAAGGAGGTTTTAGATTTGGCATTCAATTTTAAGGATGTTGATTTTATTATTTCCAAGGAAATATTTAACGCTACTGAGTTCCAAGCTAAATACACTTTGGAAAATGTCACCATTGTTTTGAAAGAAAGAAGGAGTGAAATTAGAACAGCAGTATTGTCGTTAAAATCTCAATTAGCAAAACAGCCTGCGGTGCTTTTATTGATGTTCTTTGTAGTTCAACGGTTAGGTTATAAACTTAAACAACAATGGAAATTTGAGGAAGATGTATTGAATGAGGTTTTTACTTCGCTGGGCTATTCCATAAATGTTCAATAGACAAGACAAAAAAAGAGGCTAAGTTACAGCCTCTTTTTTTTTGTCTTTAATGTTGTATTTGTGTGTTTTAAAGACAAATCGTTTTAAAAAACAATAGCAATTTGTTTTTGCGATTGTATTTTGGATCAGTTCAGATTCAATTCTATATTTCCGGCCTTTTCCGATTTCAGCACATCGTATTGAGAGGCAAAGCTCAAAATGGCATCAATACTTTTTTTCGAAGGCTCCATTTCAAAAAGATCATTTTCAATCGACACATCCAACAACTCAATCGGAAAATTTTTAACGTCTTTAGCTCCGGTGTAATAAGAATTGATCAAAAAATTTAAGGTAGAGTTTTTACTCATAGGCAACGTTGTAATGTTTTTGGTTATGAACCTATAACGGTCGCCTAAAAACTTTATTGCAGATATTCCATTAAATTTTCGTCAGGCTAAGATTTTTTTTCTCGATAAGTTTTCGAAGGTTAATCAAAGCATAGCGCATCCGTCCCAAAGCCGTATTGATGCTCACATCAGTAACATCTGCAATTTCTTTGAAACTAAGACCCTGAAAGTGCCGCATCATGATCACCTGTCGCTGGTCGTCGGGCAATTCGTCAATCAGCAACCGAACGTCGCTGGTAATTTGGTCGTAAACCAACCGGTCTTCGATGTTCTCTTCCGAATATTTCGGCGAGTTAAGCAGATCGACACCAACTTCGTCGTTCGAAGTGGTAGAGAGTAGTTTTTCTTTTCTGAAATGGTCAATGATCAGGTTATGGGAAATTCTTAATACCCAGGAAATAAACTTTCCATTCTCGGTGTATTTGCCGGTTTTGAGCGAGCGGATCACTTTAATAAAAGTATCCTGAAAAATGTCCTCGGCTAGATGATGGTTTTTAACAATGAGTACTATGTAGGTAAAAACCCGCTTTTTATGACGGTCGATAAGAATTTCAATTGCTGCCTGATCACCATCAACAAATTGTTTTACGAGCGAATTGTCGCTCAGATCTTCTGGTCTGAACATTACTCTGAATTATTATGTGACTGTTTTCAATAATTAAAGAGTATAGTTCTTTCTATAGGCAAGCTTTTTTAAATGCGAGTTAAACAATTTGCTACTTTTGTGCTGGTAAATTTGAATCAATTTTTTCAGAAAAACAAATTTTTTGCAGTCATAATAACATAACGAATGAGTTCTCCCGTTAAAGCTTCCTCATACATCCAGATAAAAGGCGCCAGAGTGCACAACCTAAAGAATATCGACCTCAACATACAACGCAACAAATTCGTGGTCATCAGCGGCTTATCGGGCTCCGGAAAATCATCACTGGCATTTGATACGCTCTATGCCGAAGGACAACGCCGGTACGTTGAAAGCCTTTCGTCGTATGCCCGACAGTTCCTGGGCCGGATTAACAAACCGGAAGTCGATTACATCAAAGGTATCCCACCGGCAATTGCCATTGAACAAAAGGTAAATACAAGAAATCCACGCTCTACCGTGGGTACTTCCACCGAAATCTACGACTATCTAAAACTGCTCTTTGCCCGCGTGGGGCATACTTTTTCGCCCGTTTCAGGAAAAGAAGTGAAACAGCACCATGTTGGCGACGTGACCAACTTCATATTTTCGTTTCCTGAAAACACCCGCTTCCTGATTGGCGCACCGTTGAAAGTGCGAAACGGGCGCACAGTGGTGCAGGAAGCCGAATTATTAATGCAGCAAGGATTCACCCGGCTTGAAGTGAACGACGAGATCAGGCGGATTGACGAATTGCTGAAAGATATGGACGGCAATTCGTGCGAAAGCAGCAAGTGCAACATCGTTATCGACCGCGCCACAGTGGTGAACGACGAAGACAATATGAGCCGCATCGCCGATTCGGTTCAAACTGCGTTCTACGAAGGCCATGGCGAATGTGTCATTAAAATATTCCAGGAATCAGGAATCATCGAAGAGCATTTTTCGAACCTATTCGAAGCCGACGGGATTGAATTTGAAGAGCCATCGGTGCATTCATTCAGTTTTAACAACCCGGTTGGCGCTTGCAAAACCTGCGAAGGATACGGAAAAGTGATCGGAATTGATGAGGACCTGGTGATCCCGAACAAATCGCTTTCGGTTTACCAGGATGCCATTGCCTGCTGGAAGGGCGAGAAAATGGGCGAATGGAAAGATGCACTCATATATGCGGCTGAAAAATTCAGTTTCCCGATTCACAAACCTTATTACGAATTAACCGAAGAACAGCGCCAGTTGCTATGGACTGGGAACCGCCATTTTGAAGGACTGAACCAGTTTTTCAAGATGCTGGAAGAAAACACCTACAAAATTCAATACAGGGTGATGCTTTCGCGGTATCGTGGAAAAACAACCTGTCCCGACTGTCGCGGAACCCGACTGAAAAAAGAGGCGATGTATGTGAAGGTCGACGGCAAATCGATACAAGATCTTGTGCTCATGCCCGTTGACGAGCTTCAGCAGTTTTTCAGAATGCTGAAACTTTCTGACCATGAGACACAGGTTGCCGACCGCATTTTAACCGAAATAAACAACCGGCTTGAATTTTTGGCCGACGTAGGACTGGGATATCTCACGCTGAACCGGCTTTCCTCAACGTTGTCGGGCGGCGAATCGCAGCGCATCAACCTGGCCACTTCGCTTGGAAGCAGCCTGGTCGGTTCGATGTATATTCTCGACGAACCCAGCATTGGCCTGCATTCGCGCGATACAGCCCGATTGATTAAAGTTCTCCGGAAACTGCAAAAACTTGGCAACACCGTTTTGGTGGTCGAACACGACGAAGACATCATACGCGAGGCCGATGAAATAATCGACATTGGCCCGCTGGCCGGTCGTTTGGGCGGCGAGGTCGTTTTCCAGGGGACACACGAGCAACTGGAAACGTCGAGCCGAAGCATGACGGCCAACTACCTGACCGGCAAGGAACAAATCGAAGTTCCGAAGTCACGCCGGAAGTGGAACAATTATATCGAAGTGCTTGGCGCACGCGAAAACAACCTGAAAAACGTGAACGTCAAATTTCCGCTCAACACCATTTGCGTGGTTACCGGCGTAAGCGGATCAGGAAAATCGTCGCTGGTAACCAAAGTTTTGTATCCGGCGTTGGCCAAAATGTTTGGCGGTTTCAGCGAGCGGACCGGACAACACGATCTAATTCGAGGCGACTTCAGCCAGATCACCTCCATCGAATTTGTCGACCAAAACCCGATTGGCAAATCGTCGCGCTCCAACCCGGCCACCTACCTGAAAGTTTACGACGAAATCAGGAAACTATTTGCAGAACTGCCTGCGTCGAAATATGCCGGATTTAAGCCTTCTCATTTTTCCTTCAACATCGAAGGCGGACGTTGCGAAGAATGCCAGGGCGAAGGCGAAATCACCGTGGAGATGCAGTTCATGGCCGACAT
Source organism: Bacteroidota bacterium (assembly GCA_023393265.1). Lineage (GTDB taxonomy): Bacteria > Bacteroidota > Bacteroidia > Bacteroidales > Prolixibacteraceae > Aquipluma. The sequence continues at coordinate 6,723 of JAEWME010000089.1, forward strand.
TCACCTGGTTTGCGAGAGCTGTAAAGGAAAGCGGTTCCGCGACGAAATTCTGGAAGTAGCTTTTGAAGACAAAAACATTTACGATATACTGGAAATGACTGTTGACGAGGCGATTGATTTCTTCGGAAATCATAAATTAACGACAGCCAAGAAAATCGCCAAACAACTGAAACCACTTCAGGATGTAGGACTGGGCTATGTGAAACTCGGGCAATCGTCGAGCACACTTTCAGGAGGTGAAAGCCAGCGCATTAAATTGGCATCTTTCCTTGCAAAAGAAAAAGGAAGCCCGTCGCTTTTCATCTTCGACGAGCCAACCACAGGGCTCCATTTTCACGACATCCGCAAATTGCTCGACTCTTTCAACGCGCTCATTGCCCGTGGCCACAGCATCATCATCATTGAGCACAATCTCGACGTTATCAAATGTGCCGATTGGGTAATCGATCTGGGGCCTGAAGGTGGAAAGGAAGGCGGGAATATCATTTTTGAAGGAAAACCGGAAGATCTGCTCAAAGTGAAAGGCTCATACACCGGCGAAGCCCTGCGAGAAAAAATACAGTAAGTTCGGAGTTGAAGAATGATTGGGGTTACGGGTTGCGAGTTGCAGGTTGGAACATCAGATTTCCATTTTTTTTAACCAGACAAACATTCACAGTTTCAGACTTTGAAGTCCTCAGCCGGCAGATCAGCTACTTTAGGAAAGAATAGTCACCACCAGCCGTCGCCTGCCTCCAGAATTTCGGAACTCGCACAGGTAAATGCCTTGCCATGTTCCAAGGTTTAACCGGTGCCGTGTAATTGGGATCGTAAGACTGGCACCGATCAGCGACGATTTCAGATGAGCGGGCATATCATCCGAACCTTCTAAAACGTGCGTGTAAGCAGGGTCATTCTCCGGGATCAACTTATTCATGAATGATTCAAAATCCCTGCGTACCGACGGATCAGCGTTTTCGTTCAGGCTGATAGCTGCAGAAGTATGCTGGATCAGCAAATTGACCAACCCTTTCTCCGGAAGTGCCGGCAACTGGTTTTCAACCAAATCGGTAATAAGATGGTAGCCTCTTTTAAATGCAGGCAAAACAATTTCTATCTGGTCAATCATGATTTCTCTTTTTAATTGAATTCAGTATTAATTTGAAAGCCCCGTTTTGAGAACAAAAGGTGACAGAAAAAAACCAAAACTTTCAGGACTAAATTTCATGAATCCGCATTAAATGCTGGATCTCTTCAATTTTTACTTTCCGTTCAAACGAAAAATCAGCGCTCGATTCCTGAAGATGAATGTATAAAAACAGGGCTTTACGCAAATAGTTTGCCCGGTTCAGGGTAAATGATTTCTCGATTTCCGTTCCCAGCGTCTTCAAAATATCAGCAAGTTTCTCCAATTGTGCGTCGCTTGAAAAACGAGAAGAAGCTATCTTCAGAAATTCGGAGTTTTCGAGCATGATAGCCTGGTCAATGTCAAAATCTGCTTCTGCCGACAAGGCTTCTTTCACAGTCAATTCCATCTGTTCTGATGCATTTTCATCTTTAAGCTTCAGCACTTTCCGGAGCAAAAGCGCCAGAAAAATACCCATCTCCTCAATTTGTCTGATCAAATAGTCGCGCGAAGGCATGTTTCGATTTTTATATATTGATTTTCAACTTAAGCAAAGTTAACCCGGTTTATTCAAATTAAAGACATTTGAACCAGATTTAACAAAAACATCGGGAGAAAAACAATTAATCAGGACCTCAACAGTTTATTATTCCGGAAGTATTATTTTTGCTGGCATGAGCTCAACACGAAGACTTTTAACTACCCTGATATTTCTGCTAAGTGCAGCACATTTATTTGCCCAAAGCAACAACGCCACATTGTTTGGAAAAGTAACCGACCAGTCGGGAAAACCCATCGAAATGGCAAATATTTCGTTAAGAAACTCGACCATTGGAACAGTTTCGAACCGCGACGGCGCCTTTCTGTTGCGCATCCCGGCCAGAAAAAATGTGGTTATTGTTTTTTCTGTAATTGGGTACCAGACGTTCGAAAAATCGGTAACTGCTTCGGCCGAACAACGCATTGAACTCAACGTGCAGCTTCAGCAAACCGATCAGCAAATAGACGAAGTGCAGGTAACCCAGCTCCGGAAAAACAAAACCGGCATGAACCGCATCGATACCAAATACCTCACCACAGTTACCGATGCAGGCGCAGGCGGCGTGGAAGCGCTCATCAAAACATTGCCCGGCGTTTCGTCGAACAACGAGCTCAGCTCTCAGTATTCGGTGCGAGGTGGTAATTTCGACGAAAATCTGGTTTATGTGAACGATGTTGAAATCTACCGTCCCTTTCTCATTCGATCCGGACAACAGGAAGGTTTGAGTTTCATTAACTCCGACATGGTTTCATCCATCGAGTTTTCTGCAGGCGGGTTCGATGCCAAATATGGAGACAAAATGTCGTCGGTACTCGACATTAAATACAGAAGGCCGACAGAGTTTGCAGGTAGCGCTTCAGCCAGCTTGCTTGGCGCAACAGTACATCTCGAAGATGCCACAAAAAATGGCAAATGGTCGTACATCACCGGATTGCGGTACAAAACAAACCGTTACATGCTCGGCACACTCGACGAAAAAGGCGAATATGATCCACGGTTTATCGACTGGCAGGTATTTACCACTTATAAATTCAGCAAGGCATTCGACCTTTCGTTTCTCGGGAACGTGGCACAAAACCGCTACAATTTCATTCCTCAAACGCGCCGGACCAGCTTCGGCACATGGAATAATGCCTACAACGCAACTGTTTATTTCGAAGGTCAGGAAATTGACCGCTTTGCCACATCAACCGGTGCCCTGATAGGAAATTACCACCCGGGTGAGCATTTGAACCTGAAATTTATAGCATCCGCATTTCACTCAAAAGAAGAAGAAACTTACGACATTTTAGGGCAATATTACCTCAACGAACTGGAGCGAAACCTGGGCTCCGAGAATCTTGGAGACAGCGTGTTGAATGTGGGAATTGGTACTTTCCTCAACCATGCACGAAATTACCTCGATGCTACTGTGTACAGTTTCGAGCACAAAGGCGCCTATAACACCCAAAACCATTTGCTGAACTGGGGGTTCAAAATTCAGGGCGAACAAATAGACGACAGAATGAATGAGTGGATATTGCGGGATTCAACCGGATACTCATTACCGCACAAGCAATATGATCCGTCGGTGCCATACGACCCAAGTGCGAAGGAAAAGCTGGAACTTTTCAGCACAACCAACACCAACCACAGCATGAACTCGTTCAGACTAAACGCTTATTTTCAGGATACTTATCAGATTCCAGTCGGCAGCGGCTCACTATATGCCACGGCTGGCGTCAGAGCGCAATACTGGTCTTATTCCGAAGAGTTTTTGATTAGCCCGCGCGTAACTTTGCGGTATTATCCTGAATGGAAAGCCAACCTGGCATTTCACCTGTCAGGAGGTGTTTACGACCAACCACCTTTTTACAAAGAACTGAAAGACCGCAGTGGCGTTATTTATCCAAACACCAAAGCCCAGCGATCGACGCAGGTTGTTTTCGGGACAGACTATATTTTCAGGGCATGGGACCGTCCGTTTAAATTTACTTCGGAAGCCTATTATAAAAACATGACCAACCTGACGCCCTACCAGGTTG
>JAEWME010000107.1 GCA_023393265.1 Bacteroidota bacterium
ATTCGGGTAAAGCGAATTCCAGACTCCGTTTCCGGCATAGAGTTTCATCAGGCGCAGAAACATTTCATCGGCCATTTGATTGAGCTCGGCAGCCCGTTGAGGATTACCAAGTTTCTCCTGATAATTCGCGGTTTCATACATCATCCAGATGTATGCAGCATTGAATGATGGCACAATGTGTTTGTATGTAGGGACACATTCCAGCAGATTCCATTCATCATCTCCGAAATCGGCCAGTTTGTAAACGTCATCGGTACAGCCGGGTTGTCCGTACACCGAAAGATTTTTCCAGTTCGTGGCGTAACTGTCAATTGTTTCAAGAACAGTCTTGCCATTTACTATTTCTTTCAAAAAATCAAAATCGCCAGTTACATTGATGTATGACCGAATTAATTGAAACAAAGACCAATAATTGGCCGAATATCCGTTTCCAACACCGTTGCCCCCAAAATTATCCTTCCCGTAATATTTGTTAGGATCAATTTTAATCCATGAGAGTAATTCCTCGCGAATCATTGCCGGATCGGTTACTGACTGTAATATAGACCATTCGGTATTATCCCAGAAAAAGACGATGCTGGCGCCCCATTTCGGACCACCGGTCAGGAATACCCGTTTATGTTCTGGTAAATTAGTGTGCATCATGTAAAGCATGGTGAGCGGACTGGTGTAATACACTTTTGCCGTTTTTTTATCAGTAGTTTCGAGTATCGGGAAACTTCCTGAAACCAGCTTATTGCCGGGTGTGAACAATTCTGTCCATCGGTTTTCCCACATCTGTTTGGTCGCTTCAAACCATTTTCCGAAGTTTCCTGAAAAATCGGCCAGTTCTTTGGAGACGTTTTCCTTATTATTGCCAAAAGCCATGCAGTATTCAAAAGTCTTGGTTTCGCCGGGTTTCAGTTCGTATTTCCACGAAGCCGATCCGCCACTGTTAAAAGCAATTAGTGATTCAGGATTTATTGGCACAGCGAAAGCAATTACTGCCTCTGTTTCGTTGTCGTACACAAACAAATTCCCGTTTTCAACCTCGGCATGGTACTTTTTGCATTTCAGAATGTCTCTGTCTGTCGGCAATTTGATGGGTTTCATCTTTCCGGTGGGTTTGCCTTCAATCAGTTCCTCAATCATCACTTCCTGCCCAGCGTTTTCTTTGCCTATAAATTTGCGAACGGCTTCAACCTCGTCGTCACGTTTGGTCACTTTCCCGTCCATTTTCGGATAAGGGTACCACCATTGCCAGTCGCCACCGTATTTACTGATAAAACCGATCATATCCAGATCGATATTCAAAGGTTTGGTTTCGCTGGTTTTGTTGGTTATTTCCACGCGCCACAGAATACCGTTTTGTTCGGCAATCATCCTTGTTGAGGAGACCACTTCAAAACCATCAACTTCGCTTTTGCGCATCGCTTGCCAAGGTTGCCAGCGAAAAGCATTTACCAAAGGTACCTGCCCGTTTATTTTCATAACTCCGGTATGATATCCGCCTGAATACGGGGCCGAGGCAAACCAGCTGATCGAAGTTACGTCGCGGTTAACCACAGCTTGTGCCCGAAAATTCCGGAGCGATGGCTCCATGGCAATCGTATCGGCACTGACCCAATCGCCTGAAACTTGTTCCATCGGCGGAACAAATGAAAGCGGATCAGCTTTTTTAACTTTTGGATTGCAGGATGTCAGGGCAAAACCAGTAATCAATGTCAGGTATATAAATTTTTTCATCTGAAATCTAAAATTCAATGCATTATTCCTGTACCCCGAGAATCATTTCCATTGGAACGCGCAGGTAAACAGCCCTGTAGAAATCAATATTCTCAAATATCCGGGCAGGCTTTAACGAATTCACATTGTAGCAAATCAGCAATTCTCCGTTTTCGATGTATTGAGGATGCGCCATTGCATTGTAGGTAATAATATCCTTGTCTTTTTCTGATTCTGTTGTGCGGTAAATCATTTGTTTGTTATTCCACGGGCCAACCGGCTGGTCGGATGTGTAGGTGTAAATCTCGCCTGTTCCAATGCCACGTTCCTGCGAAAGCAAAACATATTTGTCCTGATATTTAAAGACCGAAAATTGCTCTGAAACATTGCTTGTTATTCCGGCCATTGGTGCAGTATTCATCGGGTCTCTCGACCATTCTGTCCCATTGAAAAATTCTATATTTTCGAGATCGAGCTTGCCTTGGTCTGTAAATTGTGCTCTGCAAACATGCGCTTTACATATTTTATTTTCTTCTTCGCGGGCGCCATATATGTATATATACTGTCCGTCGTCGAGTACTGCATGTCCCCAGTGAACTTTATTGATTAACGAATATTTGAAAGGCTCAACCGATTTTTTCTCAAATGAGGGCCATGAATAGGTTAGATAATCCGTGTTAAGAAATTCAAAACCCCACATTCCTTTTCCCGGAATATGGAAGCGTGACATAAAAAAATGGAATACGCTGTCTCTGACAAAACCATGCCCCGGCCAATAGAACTTTCCCGGATCATTTTCAGGAATGACAAATGAATCAGGATTCCCAGATTCGTCCTGAAAAAGGACTTTCGAGCTTGTTTTTTCAGGATTCACCACCACAAAGACATTGTTAATCATTTTTGTGGTGGAATCAAGTTTTCCTTCATGTACTTCTCCTAAAAAGCTGTCGCCCATCATAAACACCGAACTGCTATCTGGCATGAGCACGGAAATTGAACCATCAGCAGCATTCAATCCATTGGAATCCTTATAAATAAGTTGAGGAAAATCCTTATCAACTGTAACTTTCAATTCCTTTTTCGCCACCTTGTTCTGGCATGCGACACTTCCCAGTAAAATAGTTATTGCGATCAGATTGATAATGTTTTTCATTTTAAGCTGTTTTGTTTTTAAAAGAATACTTTTTCCAGATCGAATACCCTTCCATCCGTGACGCCCGACCGTTTGTCGGTTCTGAAAGGGCGCAAAGGCAAGCCGCTTTCAGTATAAATGTTAAGCTCTCCAGGGTTTTTCGACCAGGCATACCGGGCGTCAACAGGATTTTTCACCTGTTCACTGTAGACAATTATTTTGTTGCCGTTCAGGGTAGCCTTTGCCCAAGCAAAGTCATTTCCATCGGCAGCAATGGCAAATCCATTAACGTATCCATATTTATTTTTGCAGATCAGTTTTTCGCCAAAAGTTTCAATTTCAATAATGATTGAATCACCCTTAATTTCCATGCCTTTAAAAGCAGGACAATTGGCAGCAACATTTTTGTCGTATTCATTTTTCAGGGCATGAAGCGCCAGCCTGCGTCCCACTTCCATTTTATTGGCCGGATGAATATTTCCGGCTTCGCCAAGGTCGATGGCAACTGCCATTCCGGTGTGTGGAAGTTTTAACGCTGCTTCCTGCGATTCGCGAACCTCGGACCAATCGTTGTTCCCGGGAACATCTGCTTCCGGATCAAAATTGGCCAGCTGTACAAAGTAGAAAGGAAAATCGCCCTGGTTAAATTCCTTTCGCCAGCAGTTAATCATAGCCGGGAAAAGCTGTTTGTATTCCTGGGCCCGACCGGCATTCGATTCGCCCTGATACCAGATTGCCCCTGTTATATTTACATCCAGTAAAGGATGAATCATCACATTGTAGATCGCTGTTGGATAACCATACGGACTTTTGTTCACGATTCGCGGTTCAGGCACAGAACCGGGTTCGATACTGGTTCCCTTCTTACAAACCCAATTACCAAGTAATACCGGTGTTGCCCAGAATGGATTAAAGTTCATTCCACCATATCCGCTGATGTTATAAACACGAACTACCAGCGAGTTCCCTTTTTCTTTCAGAATAGTACGTGAAGCCTTGTAGTGACGCCAGTTTTGACTACCGAAAGTTTCACCTAGTTTTACGCCATTTACCCAAACGATATCGTAATCCTTGATCAGGTTGAGATCGATAAAATACACCGAATCCTTAAAATTTTCAGGCAAGTCAAAAGTTGTACGAAACCAGACAGCGCCATCGTGGTTTTCAAGTCCAATACCCGCATCTTCCCACCAGCAAGGTAATTTAATGGGTTGCCATGTACTGTAGTCGGTCGAATTCTCGTACCATTTTTCATCCATTCCCGGCCCCTTGTAGAAATAGTTGGGTCCCCAATCATTTTTCAGATATTCCTGAAATTCCTTTTCAATTTGTGCATGCGGTTTTGGATCCTTCTCCAGATAATCGAGCACACTTTTAAATTGCGGAAACGGTTTCAGCGATTCAATGGTCATCCAGGGTTCGATCGAAGTGCCACTCCAGTCGGAAGTAATCAGGCCTACGGGTATTCCAATTTCTGGTTGCAGGTTTTTAGCAAACCAATACGAAACAGCCGACAGGTTTTTAATATTCTCCCCTGTTACCATTTTCCATTCCACGTTTTCAGGAAAGTCGTCAAACGGAACCTCGTCAATCTGATTAGGCACATCAAGAAAGCGAATATTTGTATTTACCGCTTTTTTCATTTCATCATTTCCCCAGGGAAAGGAACCTACACTGTATTCCATATTTGACTGGCCGCTACACAGCCAAACGTCGCCAAACAAGACATCATTGATATAAATTCGCTCAGTTTTCCCGACAATTTCTATTGAATACGGCCCGCCTTCTTTAAATGGAGGTAAATTCAGGTACCATTTACCATCTTTTGAAGCTTTCGAGACGACCGTTTTGCCGTCGATAGTCAGACTTATCTTTTCATTTTTTGTGGCAGTTCCCCATATTTTGTTTTCCTTGTTTCGCTGCAAAACCAGATGGTCCTTAAAGTAAGGCGACACATTCAGTTGTGCATCAGAAATTTTGACAAACAGTACCAATAAAATCATCAATATTATTTTCCCTGAATTCATCATTTTCCTATTCTTTATTTCACAACTCCCCATTCTTTGTTGGGTTTGTTTCCTAAAATCAGTTTTAAAGTACCACCCTCAGAAAAATCCTGATGACTGAACCAAAAGGTATTTAGCGGTTTCCCATTTAGCTTCGCGCTTTGGATGTACATGTTTTCTTTGGAATTGTTTTCTGCCTCAATGGTGAAAGTTTTGCCCTTGTAATAGTGTGGATCGAGTTCAATCGTAATTTTGTCGAAAATCGGACTGGTTATATCGTAAACCGGACTTTGGTCCACATTACCTTTCAGATTGAACAAGCCAATCGCCATCAAAGCGCTCACACCGCCCATTTGTCCCTGATCTTCGTCGTGACCACCATAGCCCATGTCAGGAGTTATACCGCCATATGCCTTTTCTTTCACCTTACGCACCCAGTATTGCGAGAGCCAGGGTTTTCCGGCATAATTAAAAACATGTGCATTGGAGCACCCAGGCTGATTGGCATAGCTTACATATCCGTCGTTATATGAGAATACAAAGTCGCTTGGTTCGGCCATCTCAAATGCATAGTTTAATCTTGAACAGAGGGTATCGTTGCCGCCCATGAGTTTTGCCAGTCCCGGTATATCATGCGAAACAGCCCAGGTTGCCTGCCAGGCATTGGCCTCAATCCAGCCGGCACCCGACAACGGATCGTTATGCGTAAACTTGCCATACTTGTCTTTCGGGAAGAGCAGTTTTTGTTCAGGATTGAAAAGTTTCTTCCAACCATTGGAACGATTGATGAAAAATTTGTAATCGCTATTCTTGCCCAACTTTTGAGCCATTTGCGCAATGGCATAATCCTGAAAAACTGCCTCAACAGTAATTCCGGCATTCTCAGGCCAAAAGCCATTTTTAGTATAGAATTCAATGTCCTTTCTATCGCCCAGCATGCCACCGGGCAAACTGTTCTGCTTCACCATCTGATAGGCAATTTTCGAATCTAC
>JAEWME010000214.1 GCA_023393265.1 Bacteroidota bacterium
GCGCTACTGCTTTCAGCGGGTCGGTCGGATAAATTTTTGCAAACGGCTCGGTATACAGTTCAATGCGGTTTGTACCCGTTTCTTTTGCAGCTTCTATCATTTCGGGAATAGGATCGACAAAAATGGAAGTCCTGATTCCTTCGGACTGAAAGCGCGCGATAATGTCTTTCAGGAAAGAAAGATTGTTAACGGTGTCCCAGCCGTGGTCGGAAGTTAATTGCGTAATGCCATCGGGCACAAGTGTCACCTGATGCGCTTTCACCGAGGTCACCAGTTGAATAAAATCTTCGCCAGGATAGCCCTCAATGTTAAATTCTGTGGTTATATGCGGACGGATATCAAAAACATCCTGACGGCGAATGTGTCGTTCGTCTGGTCTTGGATGAACTGTAATTCCCTGTGCTCCAAATTTTTGGCAATTTATTGCTGCCTCAAGAACGTTGGGGATGTTTCCACCACGCGAATTTCTTAGTGTCGCAATTTTATTTATATTTACGCTAAGTCTGGTCATCATCTGAAATTTAACGCCGCAAGTTACAATTTAGATTTGGAACAGGGAAAATGAAAATTCAAAAATAATGATTGCTCAAGACCTTCTATCTGAGGTAGTTCCTGCGTTGCATTTGACCGATAGCGGTCAGAAGGCCCTGAACTGGATGGAGATTTTCCGGATTTCTCACCTTCCGGTAGTGGAAGACAAGCAACTGATTGGGCTCATTTCCGACAAGATTATTTACGACCTGAACATCATAGATAAACCCATTGGCGACTACTCCGAGCATTTGCTAACGCCGCATATTCATGTCAATCAGCATATTTATGAAGTTTTCTCGGTTGTTTCTGTCCTTAAATTGAGCGCGTTGCCGGTTCTTGATTTACACCATCAATATGTTGGCGTGATTACAGTTTTCGATCTCGCTCAGAAATTTGCAGAGTTGGTTGCCGTAAAAGAACCAGGAGGAGTTGTGGTGCTCGAAATGAGTTCGATAGATTACCAGCTTTCTCAAATTGCCCAGATTGTAGAGGGAAATGACGCGCGTATTTTGAGTTTTTATATTTCCCAGATTCCCGAATCGAAAATGATCACCATTACTTTAAAGATTAATGTGGTTGATTTGTCGTCGATAATTCAGACCTTTGTGCGCTATGATTACAACATCAAGGCGGTATATATGGACGATTCGATAATTCAGAATCTTTACGACGACCGCTTCGATCAGTTGATGAAATACATGAATGTCTAATTTTCAGCTTCAGCTATTTCCATGAAAATTGCTTTATATGGACAAACCGTGAATCCTGAGTTCTTCGAGGATTTGTCACAGTTATTTCGCCTTCTGGCGCACAAAAAACTTTCGGTGTACATCTATCGACCGTTTTTCGATTATCTTCAGAATGAATGTGATATTTATCCTGAAATTGTTGGCCGTTTCGATGATTGTGACGAGTTGCCCGCCGACGTGAAATACCTTTTCAGCCTGGGAGGTGATGGTACTTTGCTTAAATCATTCATGGTGGCCAAAAACAGGAATATTCCTTTGGTTGGTATCAACTCGGGAAGACTGGGTTTTTTGTCTGATATTTCGAGGGACGAGATTGAACGTGCCATCAACGAGATTGTAGCCGGAGATGTGTTTATTGATGAACGAACAGTTCTTGAACTGGAGACGGTCCGCGATTTTAAACCCTATTTTCAGTATGCACTGAACGAAATTACAGTAACTAAGCTTGACTCGTCGTCGATGATAAAGATTCATACATATATTGACGAGGAATTTATGAATACCTATTGGGCTGATGGATTAATTATTGCAACACCAACCGGCTCAACAGCCTATTCGCTGAGTGTTGGCGGGCCAATCGTTTCTCCCGATTCGGAGAATTTTGTGATCAGCCCGATTGCACCACACAACCTCACGGTCCGTCCGCTCATTGTACCCGACCGCAAATCTATTACGCTTCAGGCCGAAGGACGTGGGTTACATTTCCTCACTTCTGTTGACTCTAAATCTGAAGCCTCTTTTTTTTCCGAAAAACTTAAAATCCGCAAAGCGCCATTTAACGTGAAAACCGTGAGGCTAAAGGACCACAGCTTTTTTACCACCTTGAGGAATAAATTGATGTGGGGGCTCGACAAACGCAATTAATTCGGGGGAGCTTAACAATTTTTAACCTCTATTTGGGTTTTATAAGGTGCACCAAACAGGAATATGGGAGAATTGTATTACTTTTGTAGCTCTTGGAAGGTGTTATGTTTATGATGTAAATAATAGTGTCATAGTGTTTTACGACCTAAAAACTCCTTTCAAAACTGAGATTAATGAAGCGACTATTTTCGATTTTATTCATTGTTTTTATAGCCATTCAGGCAATTGGACAACCAAGTGTTGACATTGGTGTATTTGGCGGTGCCGGCACTTATTTGGGCGACATGACCAAAGTCGATTTTCAGAAATCGCTGAATCCGGCATACGGAGGCTTCATCAGGTATAATTTTAATCCGCGTTACGGTTTGCGTTTCAATATTCAAAATGGTACAATTGGTGCAGAAGGCGAGTTTCAGTCGGAGCCGTGGACTTTCAGTAAAAATGTGCTGGATATTTCTCTCAATTTTGAATTTAATTATTTGAAATACATCGTTGGCGACCGTTCAACGCGCTGGTCGAGTTTCCTGTTTGGCGGCCTTGGGGTGCAGATGTACAGCTACGAATTCAGGGGAACTGAGATGCAGCCTTTTGTCGATCCAACTTATTATAACATACCACACAAGGCAGGTTCGGTTACTACTCCTGAAATACCATTCGGAATGGGGGTGAAATTTAACCTGAGCCAAAGGTGGGGGATTGGCCTGGAAGGCGGATTCAGAAAAACATTCTCAGACAAACTTGATGATTTGGATGACCCTTTGAGTCATATTACTGGTGAAAACGTACAAGTTAAATATACCGATCAGTTTCATAACAACGACTGGACCGCATTTTTAGGCGTTCATTTGGTTTATAAAATGATTTACGGAATAAAACAATGGGACATGGAAACTCCGCGAAAGAAGATTCTCGATTGGGGAATCTGGAATAACAACCGGAGGCAGTAACGGTGTAAGTACGTTCGGAAAGAAAAAAGAAAAAGATGTCGTTTAAAGATAAACTCATAAAAGACAGAATACCACAGCACATTGCCATCATCATGGATGGGAACGGACGATGGGCGGCACAATTTGGAAACGAGCGTACCTATGGGCACGAACATGGCGTTGAGTCAGTGCGATCGGTAGTTGAAGGTGCAGGCGAAATAGGAGTTAGTTACCTGACTTTGTACGCTTTTTCGACCGAAAACTGGGGTCGTCCAAAATCGGAAATCGATGCGTTGATGGGACTTTTTGTTCAGGCAATCATGGAAGAAACCGACGAATTACTGAAAAATAATGTCCGCCTGAAAATGATCGGCGACATCAAAAGTTTACCTCTGGATGTACAAGAAAAATTTCTTTGGTCGATAGAAAAATTGAAGGATTGCACTGGTCTTACTTTGGTTTTAGCGCTAAGTTACAGCTCGAAGTGGGAAATCGTCGAAGCAGTGAAACGTATAGCCGAGGATACGAAAAACGGTACTATTCAGCCGGAAGACATCAACAATGAGATGATGGATGGCTATTTAAATACTTCAGATATGCCTGATCCGGAACTTCTGATCAGGACCAGCGGCGAATGCCGTATCAGTAACTTTCTTTTATGGCAAATTGCCTACAGTGAATTATATTTCACGCCCAAATTATGGCCCGATTTCAGGAAAGAAGATCTGTATGAGGCCATCCTCGACTTTCAGAACAGAGAAAGACGGTTTGGAAAAACAAGTCAACAATTAGTAAGCTAATACAATCAAGGATCAGAATGCGACGAATTAAACTGTTCATTGTTCTGCTGTTTATCAGCGCAAAAGTTTTTTCTCAGGAAGCTGCACCCGACAGCACTTATTTCTCTATCTACTATTCAAGCCCGAAAGAATATGTCATCGCCGGAATCGATGTTCAGGGAATCCGCTACCTCGACACCCAGGTTTTGATACAGATATCAGGTTTGAGCGTGGGTGATAAAATTATGGTACCTGGCGATGCTATCACCAATTCAATCAAGAAATTATGGGGGCATGGTTTGTTCTCTGATGTGAAAATTTCTGCTGAAAAAATTGTTGGCGACAACATTTGGCTACGTATTAATCTTCAGGAAAGGCCCAAACTGGCAGAAATTAATTTCAACGGGGTGACCAAATCAGAGAAAGACGACATCAACAAAAAGGTGCTTTTGCTGAAGGGTAGCCAGGTTACCGACAACCAGTTGAACAATGCCCAGAAGGCCATTAAAAATATTTATCTTGAAAAAGGCTTCCTGAACACGGAAGTAAATATCATTCAGCGCGACGATACGACTCAGGCAAACAGTGTGATCATCGACATCAATGTCGATAAAAAGGAAAAGGTTAAAATTACCGAGATCGATTATCACGGTAATAATAATCTGAAGGCAGGCATGCTCGACCGCTCGATGAAGAAAACCAAGGCAAAGAAGCTGAGAAACTTCTTTCACTCGAAAAAATTTCTTGCCGAAAAGTATGATGAAGATAAAATCAACCTGATTAAGAAATATAATGAAAAAGGTTATCGCGATGCGACCATTGTTAGGGATTCAATTACTAAACTCGATAAAGATCGTGTGAAACTTGACATTTGGGTGGAAGAAGGTGACAAGTATTTCTTTAGAAACATCAAGTGGGTTGGAAATACCGTATATCCGAGCGATTATCTTGGAGCTGTTCTGGGTATTAAAAAGGGTGATGTTTTTGACCAGAAATTGCTTGACAAACGTACACGCGATGATGAAGATGCAGTAAGCAGCGTTTATCTCGACCACGGCTATCTTTTCTTCCAGTTAAATCCGGTGGAAACACACATCGAGAACGATTCAATTGATCTGGAAATGAGATTGTATGA
>JAEWME010000226.1 GCA_023393265.1 Bacteroidota bacterium
CTTCGGGGACCAACCTGACGCGAACATGCCGTTTATTAGTTTATTCGACTCTCCATCGATGATCTGCTACAAGGTAAATGACGTGTTCGACTCGTTTGCCATCACCTCGACAAATGAAACCGATACAGAACTGACCAAACGCGAGATTGAAGTACTTCGCCTGCTGGCAAAAGGCTACTCGAACAAGGAAATTGCCGATCACCTGTTTGTGAGTACACACACTGTCATCTCTCACCGGAAAAACATTTCGGAAAAAACCGGCATTAAATCGGCTTCAGGATTAACCATGTATGCCATCCTGAAAAAAATCATCGATGTTTCCGACATCAACCCCGCAGAATTGGTTTAGCTCCTGATATTTCCAGTTTTGGAAAAGCCACTCACTTTCCATATTTTTGCAGGCCAAATATTTTGAGTCTTCAGTCGCGGTTTACAGTTTACATATTGGCTTCCGCCTGAAATTTTAAACCTGAAATTTTGAACTATCAGAATGAGTCGCGTTGTTGTAGGATTATCGGGAGGGGTTGATTCGAGTGTTGCGGCCTATCTGCTGAAGCAGCAGGGGCACGAAGTGATTGCTTTGTTTATGGTGAACTGGCACGACCGCACAGGAACCATCACCTCGCGCTGCACATGGGAAGACGATGCGATGATTGCCGAAATGGTGACCAAGAAACTGGAAATTCCTTTTCACATTGTTGACCTGAGCAAAGATTACAAACAGCGCGTGGTCGACTACATGTTTGCTGAATACAGCAAAGGCCGCACGCCCAATCCGGATGTGCTTTGCAACCGCGAAATCAAATTCGATATTTTTCTTGACGAATGTATGAAGTTTGATGCCGACTTTGTGGCAACCGGTCACTATTGCCGGAAATCGGAAACCATGAAGGATGGCGAAACGATTTTTCAACTGCTGGCCGGATCGGACAATAACAAAGACCAGAGTTATTTTTTGTGCCAACTCAATCAGTATCAGCTTTCAAAAGCACTGTTTCCGATTGGCCACCTCGACAAACCGGAAGTACGCGAAATTGCCCGGCAACAAAATCTGCCAACAGCCGAGAGGAAAGATTCGCAGGGCATTTGCTTCGTCGGTAAAGTGGATTTGCCCACTTTTCTTCAGCAGCAACTCGAACCCAAAACCGGCAATGTGATCGAGGTTCCGGCTGAATTCATGGCGAAGAAAAAAAACATCGAAAAAACAGAAGATAATTTCAGGAAGCTTTGCTCCGCTTATCCATACAAACCGTGGAGCGGCGAAGTGATTGGCGAACACCGCGGCGCTCATTTCTATACCGTTGGCCAGCGCAAAGGACTGAACATTGGCGGACATGAAAAACCCTTGTTTGTGATTGGTACCGACGTTGCCCGAAACATTATTTATGTTGGCGAAGGACAGGAGCATCCCGGATTGTATCGCCCCGGATTGTTTGTGCCGAATGAAGAAATTCACTGGATTCGTCCGGATTTGGTCATGAATTCAGGAGAAAACCGCAGGTATGATTTGCGCATCCGTTACCGCCAGCCACTCGAAAAAGCTACCATCTATCAGCGGGAGGACGGCATGTATATCATTTTCGACGAAGAACAGCGCGGCATCACATCCGGCCAGTTTGCAGCCTGGTATGATGGCGATGAACTGATTGGTTCGGGAGTGATTGCGTGACATTGCAAAAGTGAAAAGTGCAAATGGAAGAGCCGCTGTACCAATTAAACGACTAACGCAAATTTTACTTTTGCCTTTTGCCTTTTTATTTTGCCTTGAATTTTTACCTTGAATTTTTACCTTGAATTTTTACCTTATCTTTAGCAGCTAAAATTTTAAGTGCATGATCAGATCAATGACAGGATTCGGGAAAACCGAGTTCGAAGTAGGCAAAAAGAAAATCACCCTCGAAATTAAGTCGCTCAACAGCAAACAACTCGATATCAACACGCGTGTTCCGCTCCTTTACAGGGAGAAAGACCTGGAAATCCGCCGTATGATTTCAGAAATTCTCATCCGCGGGAAAGTAGATTTCTCGCTTTACCTCGATAACCTCGGAACAGAAAGCACAGCAAAAATCAATGCGCCGATAGTCAGAGACTATTATTCGCAGCTTTCCACTGTTTACAGCGATTTGGGACTACCTGTCAACGAGTCGATCATGCAAACCATCATGCGCCTGCCCGACACGGTAAAAACCAGCTATGAAGAACTCGATGAAACCGAATGGCTGGTAGTTCGCGAGAACCTGGGCAAAACACTCGAAAGCCTCAACGCTTTTCGTGACCAGGAAGGTGCGGCCCTATGGAAAGACATTGAAGGTAATGTGAAAAATATTCTCGATTTACTGGCTCAGGTCGACCCGCACGAAAACCAGCGAATGGACAACGTGAAAACACGCATTATGGAAAGCCTCGAATCGCTGCAGCTCAACGGTGCCATCGACAAAAACCGTTTCGAACAGGAGCTTATTTATTACCTGGAAAAACTCGACATCAACGAAGAAAAAGTAAGACTGGCCAACCACTGCAAATATTTCTTCGAAACCATGAACGAGATAGAACCATCGGGAAGAAAACTCGGATTTATTGCACAGGAGATTGGCCGCGAGATAAACACTCTCGGTTCGAAAGCCAACGAAAGCAACCTGCAACGCATTGTCGTTCAAATGAAAGACAACCTGGAAAAGATAAAAGAACAGGTATTAAATATTTTATAAGGCAAAAGTAAAAAGGTAAAAGGCAAAATATGAGAAATGATCTACAAGAAAGGTTATTTTCTTTTTCAGTAAGAGTTTTCAACTTCATAAAAACGTTGCCCAATACACCTGAATATTCAGTTGTTCGTTACCAACTTGCCAAATCATCAACATCTTCCGGAGCCAATTATGAAGAGGCCCAAGCAGCATCCTCTAAACCGGATTTTATTTATAAAAATGAAATCTCATTGAGAGAATTGCGTGAGAGCAATTACTGGCTAAGGCTTTTGGCAGCAACGGATCAATCAGGGAAACTGAATCGGGAAGAACTAAAATATTTGGAAGCAGAATCAGAAGAACTAAAAAAAATACTTGGGAGTATCGTTTCCAAATCCAAATTAAACAGCGAAGCGAAATAGATGACTTCAGTCGTTTATTTTGATTTTTGCCTTTCGCCTTTTTACTTCTTCTTTTAATTTTGCCTTTTTACTTTTAACTTGACTCATGCAAGGGAAACTCATCATATTTTCAGCGCCATCGGGAGCAGGCAAAACGACAATTGTGCGCCACCTGCTCGACAAAGATTTAAACCTTGAATTTTCAATTTCGGCTACCAGCCGGGGAAAACGGCATACCGAAACCGACGGGAAAGATTACTACTTCCTCACTTCTAACGAGTTCAGGAAGAAAATTGACAACAACGAATTTCTGGAATGGGAAGAAGTTTACCCCGGGACTTTTTACGGAACGCTGAAATCTGAAATTGATCGAATCAGGAAGGAAGGAAAGAATGTTATTTTTGATGTCGATGTAATTGGAGGAAGCAACATCAAAAAATTTTATGGAAATGAAGCGCTCGCTATTTTCATTCAGCCACCGTCGGTTGAAGAATTAAGAAATAGACTTGTGGCGCGCTCAACCGATTCGCTTGATGTAATTGAAAAACGTGTTGCAAAGGCAGAATATGAATTAACTTTTGCCCATCTTTTTGATGTGATTGTGGTAAATAAAGATCTCGAAAAAGCATTTATTGAAGCAGAAGAATGTATTCGCAGGTTTATCGCAGGGAAACAGACAGCAGCAAAATGATAAAAACCGGACTCTACTTTGGCTCTTTCAACCCGATTCATGTCGGGCACATGGCCATTGCCAACTACATGGTCGAATATACCAAGATCGACCAATTGTGGTTTGTTGTGAGTCCGCATAATCCGCTGAAGAAGAAAAAAACGCTGCTCGACGATTACCAGCGACTCGAATTAGTAGTCCGTGCCATTGGTGACGACCTGCGTTTTCGGGCCTCGAAAGTTGAATTCAACCTGCCCAAACCGTCATATACCATTGACACCCTCACCTATCTAAGTGAAAAATATCCGACTCACCAGTTTTACATCCTGATGGGTTCCGACAACCTGGAGGGAATTCACAAATGGAAGAATGCCGATATTTTACTGGCCAATTACGACATTTTGGTTTATCCGCGTCCAGGATTCGATCCTGAAACAGCAAAAAAGTACCCGCGCGTGCAAATTGCCAATGCCCCGCTGATGGAAATTTCATCAACTTTTATCCGCGATTCAATCAGGGAAGGAAGAGATGTCCGTCACTTTTTGCCATACCGGAGCTGGGACTATTTGCAGCAGATGAATTTCTACAAGAAATAAACCCAACGCTCAAGTCAGGAGAAAAGAACGCTTTTTTATTAGTTCAGTAATTAAAAGTTTAACTTTCGTTCCCGAAATCTAAAAAGTTACGCTATGATCAATGCAATTATACTCATCAATGCCGAGCGCACTAAAATCAATTCAGTAGCCGAGCAACTGGTAAACCTCAACGGAATCGCCGAAGTTTACTCGACCAGTGGCCGTTTCGACCTGGTTGCAGTGATTAAATTACCACACGCCGACGATCTGGCCGAATTGATGACAGAAAAAGTTGTCAAAGTGGAAGGAATCACCAAAACCGAATCGATGGTGGCATTCAAAACCTTCTCTAAAGCAGACCTGGCAGGAATGTTTGAATTGGGAAATTAGCACGTTTAAGGAATATTAACATATTGATTTCTGAACATTTGACCCTGGCGTCTGTTAATAAAACCGTCATTTTGAGAATCAACACTAAATTCAGAAATCATGAAAAGAAGAAATTTTTTAACCCTTGTCGGCACCTCAGTTTTGGCTGCGCCGGTTTGGTCAAACGTATACACGAAAAGCGTTCCGGAGCAAAAAGCCATCGACAGTACCTTTCCTGAACTTCCTTATGCGTTCAGCGCACTCGAGCCATACATCGATGCGCAGACGATGGAACTTCACTACACAAAACATCACAAAGGATATTATAACAACTTCATCAATGCCATCAAGGACAGTCCTGCCGGCGAGATGGACCTGAATACGCTTTTTGCCGGAATCAGCAAACAGAGCGCAGCGGTTAGAAACAACGGCGGTGGCTATTATAACCACATGTTATTTTGGGAAAACATGAG
>JAEWME010000254.1 GCA_023393265.1 Bacteroidota bacterium
GAGTGCAACTCCGGAACTGGAACTCCGTCCACCGGCAGCCCAATTGGAAAGCGAAACCTGCGAAAAATTAAAAGATGCCAGACCTCCCAATTGCCAGACTTTCAAAGAGTCAGGCCTTTCTTCCGAAAAAAGGCTGAGGGGAAATAAAATCAAAATAAAAAGTAATTTTCTCATTTATCTAATATTTGATATTGAATTGATTAACAGAAAAAGTACATGATTGTTTTACTGGATCAACAAAAAGAAAAAAGGTACCCGGTTGCCCGGATACCTTGTCATTAGATCTTCTTCGAGTTTTTTATGAACACTTTACACTTGTTCTGCTATTAACTATTTCCAAAGTGTCGTTCACCAGAGAAAGTTTCCTGATTTCCTGATCATCAATCTGAATTTTGAAAAGGCCTTCAAGATAATATACGAATAAAGTCCAGTCTACCTGATCGAAATTCAGATCATCCTTAAAAGAGGCATCCAGACTTATCCGTTCTCTGCGTACTCCTGTTTTCCTGAGCACTTTATACAAAGTGCGCTGAACTGTTTTGTTTTCCATCATTTTCCTTTTTTTCCGAATGGCTGCAACACCAATTCGAATTGAACCGGGCAAAAGTAAGAAATAATATATTCAAACAATTGATTCTTTGAGTCAAAAAACAAATTTCAACCAAATAACGGACAAAAAAGTACGCTATCTTATGTCAGTCTCTCCAAATATCTATTTAAACAACTAACAAACAATAAGTTATTCGTTATCTTCTTTTGCTAACCAATAACATGAAACGTGTTAACAGAAGTTTAATTCCGGAGAAAAATTAAAACAAGGTTCCCGCCCATTCCGATTTGAGAAGACTAAAAATTTCAAGGTCGATGTAATTGCGATTATGGCGCTCTCCTGCCCGTTCAACACCTTCAAAAGTAAATCCCAATCGCTTTGGAATCGCCGAACTTTTGTGATTACCGACACCACAACGGATTTGAACACGGTTCATCTCCATGTTGCGAAAGGCGAGATTAATCATT
Source organism: Bacteroidota bacterium (assembly GCA_023393265.1). GTDB lineage: Bacteria > Bacteroidota > Bacteroidia > Bacteroidales > Prolixibacteraceae > Aquipluma. The sequence goes on from JAEWME010000254.1 coordinate 1,018, forward strand.
TTTCGTGTTGCTAATGTCGCGATTCCTTTTCCTGTCATTTTCTCAATCAGCCAGTAGCCAATCTCAATCTTGTCGTTTACCCGGTCGATATCTTTAAAGCCAATTAAACCAGCAAATTTGTGCCGGTACCAAATGGCATAAACTTCATCGCGACTTGAGGCGTGTTTGTCGAGCAACGAACGAACAAACCGCTCCGTGTCTGAAATCTTATGCGTAAAATCAACAAATGGCAACCATTTCCGGAGAAAGTTGCGGTTTTGGTCGATGGCATTATAAACCACTTCGACATGCAAAAGATTCAGCTTTTCAAGAAAAAGTTTATCATCGATCTGAAGTTTTTCCATGATTCAGAATATACAATAGTAACATGCCAATGTACAATAAAATCGTAAACTTTCGATCGGAATTTGATTTCATTATATTTGTTCTGCCTGTAAAAACTGTATTTTGCAAGATGAAAATTCACATTTAAGCCACATACAAAACAAAGTTTAAAGTATGAAAAGGTATTTACTTGCCGTTGTTTTTGCCACCGTGTTTGCGCTAAGCTCTTGCGGAGGCTCAGAAAATAAAGAAGGAAACACTGCCGTTATTAAAACAGAGCTTGGCGACATCAAAATCAAGTTGTATGACGAAACGCCGCTTCACCGCGATAATTTCATCAAACTGGTGAAAGATGGTTTTTACAAGGATATTCTATTTCACCGGGTCATTAACGGTTTTATGATACAAGGCGGCGATCCCGAGTCGAAAAATGCCGCACCAGGAGTGCCGCTTGGCAGCGGAGATTTGGGATACACCATACCGGCAGAAATAAATCCTAAATTTTTCCACCGCCGCGGAGTTCTGGCTGCAGCCCGAATGGGCGATCAGGTGAATCCGGAGAAAAGGTCGTCGGCTTCTCAATTTTATATCATGCAAGGAAAAGTGTTTCGCCAGGGTGAACTCGACACCATGGAAATAAACATGCAGGCCAGCCGGAAAACATCGATGATACAAACGCGCCTGAAAGCCATTGAACCGGAGTTAAAAAAACTGGGATCAGAAGGAAAGCAAGACGAAATGATGGCCAAATATAATTCGGCGAGAGCGGAAGCAAAGACTGAAGCCGATAAGTTACCGCCATTTAAATTCAGCGACGAGCAGCGAAAAGCATACACGACTGTTGGCGGCTACCCTTCACTTGATAATAACTATACAATTTTTGGTGAAGTAACCGAGGGTATGGATGTAGTGGACAAAATTGCCAGTCAGCAAACCGACCAACGCGACCGCCCGGTTAAAGACATCAAATTTACGATTGAGTTAAGCAAATAATTTACGATGAGAAGATTTGTTTTTTTGTGTGTCGTTCTCTTTTTCTGTTCGCAGGCGTTTTCGCAAAATCGAGTTATCCAGATTTCGACCAATCTCGGAAACATGAGATTCAAACTGTATAACGAAACGCCGAAGCACCGGGATGCTTTTATTCAACTGGCAAGAGAAGGATATTACGATCAAACTTTATTTTACAGGGTCATTCAGAACTTCATGATTCAGGGCGGGTCTCGCTCGTCGCGAAATGCACCTCAGGGCGTTCGGATAGGGTATGGCGATCCGGACAAAACCGTCGATGATGAAATACGCACGCAGTTTGTGCATAAAAAAGGTGCGCTTTGCGCTCCCCGCCAGCCCGACGAAAAGAACCCATTCAAACAATCGGATATATCTCAATTCTTTGTAGTAAAAGGAAGAGTGTACTCATCGGGCGAGCTCGACACGATGGAAATGGCCATCAACCGCCCCATCAGAAACAAAATTACAAACCAATTTCTCACTCCTGAAATTCGGGAAAAGCTAAAAAACCTGAAGGCAGAGAAAAAAGTTGAAGAATTCCGCGCCATTGCCAACGAAGTAAAAAGCCAGATTGAAACAGCCTACGCAC